>CAYNCH010000007.1:0-13921 GCA_964395815.1 uncultured Methyloversatilis sp. | reverse complement strand
GCAATACGACAGAAATTGGCTGCCCGAACTGAACGCGTATCAGGGTGCGACTTGGGCGGCAGGATATCCACAAAAGGCTCTGAGGCATAACGTTGCTCGAAAATGGACTGAAAATCCTCATCACGCTTGATGCGCGCATACAAAGTGGCGTGGATACCCCGTATTAAGGGTGTCAGATGGGGCACAAAAGTCAGAGCCACCTCGGTACCTGAAGCCAATGATAGGCCTTGACAAATTTCCGGCAAATGACGATGACCTGCAACGCCATATGCCTTGAAATTGTCCGAAGCTTCAGCAAATAGAATGTGCGTTTCTGCCTTGCGACCTGCCCCGGAAACACCAGACTTCGCATCGGCAATCAGGCAAGACAAGTCAATGCATCCTGATTCAACAAGGGGCAGGAAACCCAACTGTACCGCTGTAGGATAACAGCCAGGATTGGCGACCAATCGTGCATTACGAATCATCTCCCGATTCACCTCCGGAAGACCGTAGACCGCTTCAGCCACAAGATCTGGCGATACATGGGTCATGCCATACCACTTCTCCCAAAGCATCACATCCTTGATACGGAAATCGGCCGCCAAATCTATGACTCTTACCCCTTCTGCCAGCAGAGTGCCTGCCTGTTGCATCGCAACACCATTGGGGGTCGCAAAAAATACCAAGTCACACTCATGAAGCGGCGCCGATCGGGGATCACTGAATTTCAGATCTATCTGCCCTCGCAGACTCGGAAACATCTCCGCCACGCTCATGCCTGCCTCGGCACGAGAGGTAATTGCTGCGAGTTCTGCCTTCGGATGTCGCACCAATAGGCGCAACAATTCAACCCCTGTATAGCCGGTTCCTCCGACGATACCTACCTTGATCATTTGCTCACTCCCCGGTTTTCAGACGTGATTCAATAATAGCCGATACGATTCCCGCAAAACAAAATGCCGCCCGTAGGCGGCATTTTGTGCGAAGGCGAAGATCAACGCTTCGAGAACTGCTTGCGACGTCGCGCCTTGTGAAAGCCAACCTTTTTCCGTTCGACTTCACGGGCATCGCGGGTCACAAAGCCAGCCTTGGATAGAGCCGGCTTGAGCGTAGCATCATACTCGATCAGAGCACGTGTAATACCGTGGCGTACAGCACCTGCCTGACCGGACTCGCCACCACCAGTGACATTGACCATGATATCGAAGGTGGTCAGATTTTCTGTCAGCTCAAGGGGCTGCCGTACGACCATGCGACCTGTCTCACGCGAGAAGAACTCATCTACCGACTTATCGTTGACGATGAACTTTCCGCTACCGCTTTTCAGAAAGACTCGGGCGACCGCCGTCTTGCGTCGACCAGTACCGTAATAGTAATTGGATGCCATATATAAACTAGTCCTGTCAAATTTCCAGGGTCTTGGGCTGCTGTGCAGAGTGAGGATGATCCCCGCCGGCATAGCACTTCATTTTCTTGAGCATCGCGTAGCCAAGAGGGCCCTTTGGCAGCATGCCCTTGACTGCTTTTTCAAGTACGCGCGCAGGAAAGCGTTGCTGCAGTTTCACAAAGTTTGTTTCGTAGATACCGCCCGGGAACCCGGAGTGACGAAAGTACTTCTTGTCCTCGGCCTTGTTTCCGGTCACACGCAGCCTATCCACGTTGACCACGACGATATAGTCGCCGGTATCGACGTGCGGGGTATATTCCGGCTTGTGCTTGCCGCGCAAACGACGAGCGACTTCTGCAGCAAGACGGCCGAGCACCTTGTTGGATGCATCGACGACAAACCAGTCGCGCTTGACTTCATGCGGCTTGGCGGAAAAAGTTTTCATGGCGGACACCTGCTGATCATTCGGCTTCTTTTATCGGCCCGTACGGGCAGGGAAATAACCCTGCCACGCGGAAAGCCGCGCATCTTATTGCAAGAAGCGGGAACAAGTCAAATACTTTCTGAATCAGGTTATCCGGGGCCGCTAGAATCGCCTTAATGTGCAACCCGCTCTGGAGGTAATTATGAAGTGTACTGTACGCTGGCATGAGGGCATTAGCTTTGTCGCGGAAACTGGGAGCGGCCATATGGTCCCCATGGATGGCGCTCCAGAAGCCGGCGGCCGCAATCTCGCCCCACGGCCGATGGAGTTACTGCTCGCAGGGGCAGGCGGTTGCACATCCTATGACGTGATCACCATCCTAAAAAAAAGCCGTCAGGACATTGTCGATTGCGAGGTTCAATTGACCGCCGAGCGTGCCGAGGAAGCCCCCAAGGTATTTACGCACATCGGCATGCACTTCGTGGTCACGGGACGCAATCTAAAGCCGGAGTCAGTCGAGCGCGCTGTAAGACTTTCCGCCGAAAAATACTGCTCGGCATCTATCATGCTCGGCAAGACAGCGGAGATACGCCATACGTGGGAAATCGTCGGTGTATGAGTCAAACCCGATAGGCCACCTTGGTCATTACTTTCGCAGCTACACGCATGACACGCTTCGCGATCAGCGGCAATTCCGCTGCGCCCAAACCGATCGCTGTTTGGGCATGGGTGATCTCGTCGAGTTTCATTTGGGTCAGTATTGCCCTGGACCGCTGATCGCCTTCCGGTAGCTGGCCCAGGTGTTCATCCAGATGCCTTTCGACCTGGCGCTCCGTCTCAGCCAAAAAGCCAAGGTTTTTCTGATCGCCAAAACGGCCCGCCACTACGCCAATCGACCAGGCACCGACGTACCAGAGCGGATTCAACAAGCTTTTCCTGCCGCCGAGTTCGTCGATGCGGCGCTCCATCCAGTTCAGATGCTCGGTTTCCTCCCCCGCCGCCTGAGCCAACACATCACGCAGCACCGGGTTGCGGGTGACAAATGACTGACCGGCATAGAGTGCCTGGGCGCAGACCTCGCCCACATGATTGACCCGCATCAGCGCCGCCGCATGGCGACGCTCGGTATCGCTCATAGCGGATTCCAGGATAGTTTCTCCGGGCATCGGCCGCACAGACGGCGCTCTGGCAAGAACAGTACGCAATGCCAGGTCAATCTGCAGGATGACTGGATCCAGCACGCTCATCGGCCCGCCTCAGTTACCGATGTCAGGATGTTTGCCTAGGCGAAGCGCCTCACGTCCTTCTTCAGAAGTACGGATCGACACCCCCCTGGGGCAGAAAAGATCCCTCGACAAGGCGGCATGATGCCGATTGACGGGCTTGTTCTCGATCGACCGCCATTCACTACGGCGCGTCTTTGCCCAGATGCCTTCTTTGTGGCCGGTGGCATAAATCCGGTATTCACGCGTCGGGCAGCGTATCCCCTCGTAGGTAATATTGACGGCCCCACCGCTGGTGCGCACCACGAGCGCAAAGCGTACAACTCCATCCTGCCCGACATCCAAAGTGGCAGCGTCCACAAAAAAGCGATGTGAGGTTATTTCACTCACGTAAAACTCGCGCAGATCCGTCTCCTGGGGAAAGGCCGGCAACACCAGGTTATCTTCAACCCATTGCGGAGTATCAGGATCTTCGACATCCCGGGGTTGGAATTGCGCAGTTGCATTCCCAAGCCCTCCGGCGGTAGCCAGCGCCAGCAGAAAGGAATGGATTGCTTTAGCGCGCATGGTGCTCGGTTTCGGTCTGGTCGAACAGGCCGGGATCTGGCCATTTGGGTACGCGCTCATGGGCATGAAATATCAAGCGGGCCAACTCGGTCAGGGCCCGCTCATACACGCCGCGTTTGAATTCGATGACGGATCCTAGCGGTATCCAATAGTCGCTCCAGCGCCAAGCATCGAATTCGGGCTTTTCAGTAGTACGCAGACTAACATCACAGTCGCGCCCTGTCAGTCGCAACAAGAACCAGATTTGCTTCTGTCCCCTGTATGTTCCACGCCATTCACGGCGAACCCAGTGTTTCGGCACATCATAACGCAACCAGTCACGCGTCCGCCCGAGGATACGTACATGCTCGGGCTTCAGACCGACTTCTTCATAAAGCTCGCGGAACATCGCCTGCTCGGGCGACTCCCCCTTCTTGATTCCGCCTTGCGGAAATTGCCAGGAGTGCTCGCGTATCCGCTTTCCCCAGAAGACCTCGTTGCGTTGGTTGGTCAGGATGATGCCGACGTTCGGGCGATAACCTTCCCGGTCGAGCATGTTCAAACCCCAGATTGTTTAGTTGGGATGATTGTTCCACATTCGGCGGGGGGAGGAAAGCCGATCACCCGGGTAAAATTCTTTTATTGCAGCCATTCCTTGGAAAGATAGCCATGCGCGCCAGCCAGTTCTTCATTGCAACCTTGAAGGAAGCCCCATCGGACGCCGAAGTCGTCTCGCACAAATTGATGACGCGCGCCGGCATGATCCGCAAACTGGCCGGTGGCATCTATACCTACATGCCAATCGGCTTACGGGTAATTCGCAAGATCGAGGCAATCATCCGCGAGGAAATGAACCGTGCCGGCGCCATCGAGTTACTGATGCCGGTCGTGCAACCGGCCGAGCTGTGGCAGGAAACCGGCCGCTGGGACAAGATGGGGCCTGAGATGGCGCGGCTGAAAGACCGCCACGACCGCGACTTCATCATCCAGCCAACCTCGGAAGAGGTTGTCACCGACATCGCCCGCGGCGAGATCCACAGCTATCGCCAGTTGCCGAAAAATTTCTATCACATCCAGACCAAGTTCCGGGATGAACGGCGCCCGCGCTTCGGCGTGATGCGCGGGCGCGAATTCACCATGAAGGATGCCTACTCCTTCGACCGCAATGAGGCGGATGCCGAGAAAAGCTACCAGGCGATGTATACCGCCTACGTCAGGATCTTTGAGCGCCTCGGACTGCGTTTTCGAGCGGTGCGCGCCGATACCGGGGCTATCGGCGGTTCGCTGTCGCACGAATTCCAGGTGATCGCCGACACCGGCGAGGATCTGCTGGTGTACTGTCCCGACTCGGACTACGCCGCCAACATCGAACTGGCCGAGGCGTTGCCGTTGGCCGCCGTCCGGCCGGCGCCGACTTTTACGCTGCAGAAAGTAGCCACTCCACAGGCCTCACGCTGCGAGGACGTCGCCAAGCTGCTCGGCCTGCCGCTCGAGTGCACGGTCAAATCGATCGTCCTGGCGGTCGAAACGCCGCTGGGTGCAGAGATCTGGCTGCTGCTGGTGCGCGGCGACCACGAACTCAACGAGGTCAAGGCCGGCAAGATCGCGGGACTCGACAACGGCTTCCGCTTCGCCACCGAGCAGGAAATCATCGAACACTTCGGCTGTCCACCGGGCTTCCTCGGCCCACTCAACACGAAGAAGCCGATGAAGATCGTCGCCGACCGCACGGTCGCGCACATGAGCGACTTCGTTTCGGGCGCCAACGAAATCGGTTTCCACATCCAGGGCATCAACTGGGGTCGCGATCTGCCCGAGCCTGACATCGTCGCCGATATCCGTAACGTCGTCGAAGGCGACCCCTCGCCGGACGGCAAGGGCAAACTTGCGATCCAGCGCGGTATCGAGGTCGGCCATGTGTTCTTCCTCGGCACGAAGTATTCGAAATCGATGAACTGCAGCTATCTCGACGAGAACGGCAAGCCGCAACTGATGGTGATGGGCTGTTACGGTATCGGCGTCACGCGTCTCGTCGGCGCGGCGATCGAGCAGAATCACGACGCCAAGGGCATTATCTGGCCGGACGCCATCGCGCCATTTACCGTTGTCATCTGCCCTGTGGGCTGGGGCAAATCCGAGGCCGTGCGGCAGGTCGCCCTCGATCTCCATGAAAAGCTGGCGACCTCCGGCATCGACGTCTTGCTGGATGATCGCGACGAGCGTCCCGGGGTGATGTTCGCCGACTGGGAACTGATCGGCGTTCCCCATCGCATCACGATCGGTGACCGCGGCCTGAAGGAGGGCGTGGTCGAATATCAGCACCGCCGCGACACCGAGGCCATCAAGGTGCCGGTGGCCGGGATTGCCGCGTTGGTACATCAAAAGGCATGCGTCTAGCTCTAGCGGGATTGCTTGTCTGCCTGGCCCTGCCGGTCTGGGCCGGCGCACAAAAATACGAACCCCTCGCCGCCAGCGTTCAGGCCGCATTGCATGCAGCCGTTTCCGACCGTGCGGCACCGGAACCGCGCTTCGACAGCATCGAGGACAAAATCGACTGGCTGACGGAGATGTCCCGGCGACTGGAAAAGCGCATGCCGGATCGTCAGAACCGTCTGGATTTCCTCAAGACGGTGCGCTACGAGGCCCAGCGCGCCGGACTGGACCCGCAACTCGTACTCGGCCTGATCGAGGTGGAAAGCGGTTTCCGCAAACATGCCGTGTCCTCGGCCGGCGCCCGTGGCTACATGCAGGTGATGCCGTTCTGGGTCAGGGAAATCGGCTCATCCGAACAGAATCTCTTCAACCTGCGCACCAATCTGCGTTACGGCTGCACGATCCTGCGCCACTACCTCGACATCGAGAAAGGCGACCTGTTCCGCGCGCTCGGCCGCTACAACGGCAGCCTCGGCCGGCCGGAATATCCGAACATGGTGCGGGCTGCATGGGAAAGGCGCTGGAACTGGCAACCGCGCTCGATCGGACCACGCCCGTAGGGTAGGCAGTGCCGTCCCACCAGCGCCGACTTTTCAGGATCAGCGCGGCATCCCCGGCAGGCCGCCCATCATTCCCTTCGCGGCACGCATCATCTTGGCCATGCCGCCTTTCGAAAACTGCTTCATCATCTTTTGCGTCTGTTCGAACTGGTTGAGCAGACGATTGACTTCCTGCACCTGCACGCCGGCCCCCGTGGCAATGCGGCGCTTGCGGCTGGCCTTGATGAGTTCCGGTTTGGTACGCTCCAGCGGGGTCATCGAGTTGATGATGCCTTCGATGCGCCGCACCGCCTTGTCCTCGACAGCACCACCGGCCTGTTGAGCCATTTGCGCAAACTGCGCCGGCATCTTTTCGAGCAGGGCGCCCATGCCGCCCATCTTGCGCATCTGGCCGATCTGTTCCTTGAAGTCATTCAGATCGAACCCCTTGCCGGACTTCATCTTCTTGACGAATTCCTGCGCCTTTTCCTGATCGACGCCGCGCTGCGCTTCCTCGACCAGGCCAAGGATGTCACCCATGCCGAGGATGCGACTGGCCATGCGCTCGGGATGAAACTCCTCGATGCCGGTCAGCTTTTCGCCGATACCGGCGAACTTCAGAGGCTTACCCGTGACGTGGCGCACCGACAGCGCGGCTCCGCCGCGCGCATCGCCGTCGAGCTTGGTGAGGATCACGCCAGTCAGCGGCAAGGCCTCGTTGAATGCCTTCGCCGTATTCACGGCATCCTGGCCAAGCATCGCATCAACGACGAACAGGGTCTCGATCGGCTTCAGCTGGGCATGCAGCGCCTTGATTTCCCCCATCATCGCCGCGTCGATCGCCAATCGGCCGGCGGTATCGACAAACAGCACATCATGGAAATGGCGCTTGGCATAATCGAGCGCGGCCGCCGCGATTTCGGCGGGTTTCTGACCCGCCTCCGAAGGGAAGAAGTCGATGCCGGCCTGGGCCGACACCGTCTTCAGCTGCTCGATGGCGGCCGGACGATAGACATCGCAGCTGACCGCCAGCACTTTCTTTTTCTGGCGCTCCCTGAGCCACTTGCCCAGTTTGGCGGTCGTCGTCGTTTTGCCGGCACCCTGCAGGCCCGACATCAATATGATGGCCGGTGGCTGAGTGGCCAGGTTCAGCTCGGCCTTCGCGCCCCCAATCAATTCGGTGAGTTCGCGATGCACCACGCCGACCAGCGCCTGACCCGGGGTCAGCGAACAGATCACCTCCTGCCCGACCGCTTTTTCCTTGATACGGGCGATGAACTCCTTCACCACCGGCAAGGCGACGTCTGCTTCGAGCAGGGCCATGCGGACCTCGCGCAGCATGTCGGCGATGTTCTCATCGGTCAGGCGTGCCTGTCCGCGCAAGGTCTTGACGACCTTGGCAAGCTTGGTGGTCAGATTATCGAGCATGGGATCACGGAATTACGTAGGGAAGGCAAGCTGTCGCAAAGCAGAAAATGTCCCGGACAAGGCTTGGTGTAGACTCCAAAAATATGCAATCGATTCTACTGCATCCCTTCTGGCTGCATCTTTCAGTCGCTGCCCTCTATGTCGGATTGGCTGTCCATTTCTGGCAATCGCGCTGGCGCGGTGCCGTCCTTGACCAGCCCGTCGCCGGCTTGGCCAGTTGGGAGCGTACCTGGCTCGCCGTGGCGCTGATCCTGCATGGCGTCACCGTGGGCTTGGAACTCTTCCCCCCCGGCAGCGAAGGCATGCGCTTCGGATTCTCGGTCGCCCTGTCGATGATGACATGGCTCGCGGTCGCCCTGTACTGGATCGAGAGCTTCTACGCCCGCATGGAGGGCTTGCAGATGCTCGGGCTGCCTCTGGCAGCCATCTGCAGCCTGCTGCCGTGGTTCCTCCCCGGACAACACATCATGGCCAACACAGGCGCCCTCGTATTTCGCCTGCACTTCCTGATGGCCATGTTGGCATACAGCCTGTTCACTCTTTCGGCCCTTCACGCCATCCTGATGGCCGCGACCGAGCAGCGTCTTCACCGCGGTCGTCTGACGCCGCTGTTTGCAGGCCTGCCGCCGTTGCTGACGATGGAAGCGTTGCTGTTCCGCCTGATCAATATTGCCTTTGTCCTGCTCACGCTGACACTGGCCTCGGGCGTGCTGTTTTCAGAACAGATTTTCGGCAAGGCGCTGCCGCTCAACCACAAGACGGTTTTCGCCCTGCTCTCCTGGCTGATGTTCGGTGCCCTGCTGGTCGGGCGGCATCGCTATGGCTGGCGTGGCCGTACCGCCTTGCGCTGGACTCTGGCCGGCTTTGCCGTTCTGCTGCTGGCTTATGTCGGCAGCCGCTTCGTGCTCGAAGTCGTGCTCGGACGTCCCTGACTTGGAAGACATACCCTTAGGCGCACTGGCCGCCGCACTGGTCGTGTTGCTCATTCTCTCGGCCTTCTTCTCGATGTCCGAGACGAGCATGATGGCGGCGAACCGCTACCGTCTACGCCATCGAGCCGCCCAAGGTGATCGCGGCGCACACTTGGCACTCTCGCTGCTGGAGGCCACCGACCGCCTGCTCGGCGTGATCCTGCTCGGTAACAATCTGGTCAACGCCGGTGCAGCGACACTGGTCAGCGTCATCACCATCCATCTGGTCGGGCAGGAAGAATGGGCACTCGGTCTGGCGACCCTGTTCACCACTTTCGTCATTCTGGTCTGCTCGGAAATCACCCCCAAGGTCATCGCCGCCACCTACGCCGATCGCATCACGCCCACTTTGGCCTACCTCCTCTGGCCGCTGCTGCGTCTGTTTCATCCGATCGTCTGGTTCGTCAACTTGTTTTCACGCGGCCTGCTGAGACTGATGGGCATCAAACCGAAAGGCATGGCAGAAGCGCCGCACCTGACCGCAGACGAGTTGCGCTCCGTAGTGCTCGAATCTGGTCAGTTCATCCCATCCGAACACAGAGCCATTCTGGTCAACATCTTCGATCTCGAACATATCTCTGTCGAAGACATCATGACCCCTCGGGGGGAAATCGAAAGCATCGATATCAACGCACCGATCGGGGAAATTTCCGACAAATTGGCGACCAGCTTCCATACCCGACTGCCTGTCTATGAAGGAGAGCCGGGCAATGTGGTCGGTATCGTCCATTTGCGCCGTCTACTGGGAAGCACTCTGGGTGGCGAGCTCGATATCACCCTGCTGAAGGAAAACCTGTCCGAACCCTATTTCATTCCCGCGGAAACCCCAGCGTACGCACAGTTGCGTTTCTTTCGCGAAAATCGCCAGCGTCTCGGTCTCGTCGTCGACGAATATGGGGAGTTGCTGGGACTCGTCACCATCGAGGATATCGTCGAGGAAATTGTCGGAAAATTCACGACCGGCATGCCGGGCAGTACGGCTGCCTTCGACTGGAACGAGGAGGGATTCGCGCTGATCGACGGTGGCTACAGCCTGCGCGAAATCAACCGTCTGCTCGACCTGGATCTGCCCGTCGATGGTCCGAAGACCTTGAATGGCCTGATCCTGGAACATCTTCAAGACATTCCCGAAATCGGTGTCGGCTTGCGCATCAACGGAATCCGCATGGAAATCGTTCAGACCGAGAACCGACGCGTCAAGATCGTCAAAATCCACCGCCCCTGACCATTCAACCGCCATTTCCTCCGGGAAACCGGGAGTATTCCGCCTTTACAAGGTATCGCAGGCGAGGCATTATCACTCTGCATAACGGCTCGAGGAGCAGGCATGGCCCCCCCCAAGAAAGACGATTCCCAGGCGGTATTCACATGGGAAGGCAAGGACAAGACAGGCAAGATCGTCCGCGGTGAATTGCGCGCCGCAACGGAGACGGTTGTTCGCACCACATTGCGTCGCCAAGGCATTCTTGTCACCAAGGTCAAGAAGCAAAGTTTCCGGAAAGGGGGGAAGGTCACCGACAAGGATGTCACGCTGTTCACCCGCCAGATGGCCACCATGATGAAGTCCGGGGTTCCGTTGCTGCAGGCATTCGACATCGTCGGCAAGGGGGCGCCAAATGCCGCCGTCGGCAAGTTACTGCTGGACATCAAGACCGATGTCGAAACGGGTTCTGCACTCAACCAGGCCTTTCGCAAATTCCCGCTCTATTTTGATCAGCTTTACTGCAACCTCATCGAAGCCGGCGAGCAGGCAGGTATTCTTGATCAGCTACTCGACCGTTTGGCGACCTACAAGGAAAAAACTCAGGCGATCATTTCCAAAATCAAGAGCGCTCTGTTCTATCCCATCTCGGTGTTGGTGGTCGCTTTTGTCGTCACAGCGGTCATCATGATTTTCGTGGTTCCTTCATTCAAAAATGTTTTTGCCAGTTTTGGCGCCGATTTGCCCGCACCAACGCTGGTCGTCATTGGAATCTCTGATTATTTCGTGGCCAACTGGTACCTGATTTTCGGCATCCTCGGTGGCGGCATCTATGCTTTCTTCTATACATGGAAGCGTTCGGTCCCGATGCAGGTCTTCATGGACCGCCTCGTCTTGCGCCTCCCGATTTTTGGTGAAGTGATTCGCAAGGCAACCATCGCTCGCTGGACTCGCACCTTGTCCACCATGTTCGCCGCCGGTGTGCCGCTGGTCGAAGCGCTCGATTCGGTCGGCGGAGCCTCAGGAAACTATATCTATCGGGAAGCAACGAAACGAATCAAAGCCGAGATCAGCACCGGCTCCAGCCTCACTGTCGCCATGCAGAATGCGAACATCTTCCCCAACATGGTGATCCAGATGATCGCGATCGGCGAGGAATCCGGCCAACTCGATGCGATGAGCGGCAAAGTGGCCGACTTTTTCGAGGCCGAAGTCGATGATGCAGTGGAGTCTCTCTCCAGTCTCATGGAACCAATGATCATGGTGATTCTCGGAGTGGTCATCGGCGGCATCATCGTCGCGATGTATTTGCCCATCTTCAAGCTCGGCGCAGTCGTCTAGCAAGGCCATGTCCAGTCTCGACCCCATGGTGCTGGCAGTTGCCAGCGCGGTTTTCGGTCTGCTCATCGGCAGTTTTCTCAACGTCGTAATCCACCGGTTGCCGCTCATGATGGAACGCGAATGGAAGATCCAGTGCGCGGAACTGTCGGGGACCCCGCTACCGGTTGGCGAATCCTTTTCGCTGGTCGCTCCCCGATCCCGCTGTCCACACTGCGGCCGACCGATCCGTGCGGTGGAGAACATTCCGATCATCAGTTACCTGTTGCTGCGCGGCAGTTGTCCGGGATGCCGCAAGGCCATCAGCGTGCGCTACCCGCTGGTCG
This sequence comes from uncultured Methyloversatilis sp., assembly GCA_964395815.1. Taxonomy (GTDB): domain Bacteria; phylum Pseudomonadota; class Gammaproteobacteria; order Burkholderiales; family Rhodocyclaceae; genus Sulfuricystis. The sequence continues at coordinate 2,123 of CAYNCH010000007.1, read as the reverse complement.
AGGCACTCACCGGGGTAATGTTCGGTTATGTCGGCTGGCGCTATGGGCTTTCGGCCGCCGGCACCGGTGCCCTGCTGTTCGTGGCGGCGATGATCGTCCTCACCTTTATCGACTTCGATACCCAACTTCTGCCGGACGACATCACGCTACCCATGCTTTGGGGCGGACTGCTGCTCAACCTGGACGGCACGTTCACAACCCTGCAGAATGCGGTAATCGGGGCGGCGGCAGGCTATCTCATCCTCTGGTCGGTGTATTGGCTGTTCAAGCTCGTCACCGGCAAGGAAGGCATGGGGTATGGCGACTTCAAGCTGCTGGCCGCCATTGGTGCCTGGCTGGGCTGGCAACTGCTGCCCATGGTCATCCTGCTCTCGTCGCTTGTGGGCGCCATCGTCGGCATTGCCCTGATCGTCGTGGCACGCCATGGCCGTAATGTTCCCATTCCCTTCGGTCCCTATCTGGCTGCCACGCGCTTATATAATGTGCGGAATTTCCCGGAGAATCCCATGCCGATTTACGCCTATCGATGCAACCAGTGCGGTTTCGAAAAGGACGTCTTGCAGAAAATGTCCGATGCCCCGCTCACCCTGTGTCCGCAGTGCAACACCGATAATTTCAGCAAGCAACTGACCGCCGCCGGCTTCCAGCTCAAGGGCAGCGGCTGGTACCAGACCGATTTCAAGGGGGGCGGTCAGCCGGCCCCCAAAGCCGAAAACCCGCCCCCCTGCCAGGGAGGAACGGGCACCTGCGGCTGCGGCTGAACGCGCGTGGCCTCGCTCAAGAAATACTTCATCACCGGGCTCCTGATCTGGATCCCGTTGGTCATTACCGTCTGGGTGCTGACGGCGATCGTCGGTACGATGGATCAATCGCTCGAACTGCTGCCCCACGCGATCCATCCGATCAACCTGCTCGGCTTCAACATCCCGGGAGCCGGCACACTGCTCACGCTCCTGGTAATCCTTCTGACCGGTCTTGTCACGGCAAACATCATCGGTCAGAAACTGGTGCGCTTCTGGGAAAGCCTGCTTGCCCGCATTCCCATCGTCAAGTCGATCTATTACAGCGTCAAGCAGGTCAGCGACACCCTGTTTTCCGGCAGTGGCGAAGCCTTCCGAAAGGTATTGCTGGTTCATTATCCACACCCCGAGGCCTGGTCGGTCGCCTTCCAGACCGGCACGCCGGCGCGGCAGATCGGCGAGTTGCTGGATGACGAACATGTCAGCGTGTTCATCCCCACCGCACCCAGCCCGGTGAACGGCTTCTTCTTTTTCGTCAAAAAGAGCGAAACCATCGAACTTGACATCTCGGTCGACGATGCCCTGAAGTACATCGTCTCGATGGGTGTTGTCCCACCCCAGCAACGCTACCCGAACCTCGTCGGACGCGCCCAGAACGAATAACCCTCCCCTCGGCCCACGGGACGCCGTCCTGCCAGCGCCGACTTTTGAAAGCTGAAACTCCCATGCGTACTCACTACTGCGGCCAACTCAACGCCAGCCACGTCGACCAGATCGTCACCCTGTGCGGCTGGAACCACCGCCGCCGCGACCACGGCGGCGTGATCTTCATCGACCTGCGCGACCGCGAAGGCATCGCCCAGGTGGTCTGCGATCCTGACCGTTCGGAGATGTTCAAGCTGGCCGAGGCCGTGCGCAACGAATTCGTGCTCAAGATCACCGGCAAGGTGCGCCGCCGTCCCGCCGGTACCGAGAACGCCAACATGGCCTCGGGCGAGATCGAGATCCTCTGCCACGAACTCGAAATCCTCAACGCCGCCGCCACGCCGCCCTTCCAGCTCGATGACGAGAATCTTTCGGAAACCGTGCGCCTGACCAACCGCGTCATCGATCTGCGCCGTCCGCAGATGCAGAAGAACCTGATGCTGCGCTACAAGACGGCGCGGGCTTTCCGCCGCTTCCTCGACGACCACGGCTTCATCGACATCGAGACGCCGATGCTGACCAAGTCCACCCCCGAAGGCGCCCGCGACTATCTGGTGCCGTCACGCGTGCATCCCGGCCAGTTCTTCGCCCTGCCACAGTCGCCGCAGCTGTTCAAGCAGCTCCTCATGGTGGCCGGCTACGACCGCTACTACCAGATCGTCAAGTGCTTCCGCGACG
>CAYNCH010000006.1:0-20030 GCA_964395815.1 uncultured Methyloversatilis sp. | reverse complement strand
CCCAGGTCTGCATCATCAGGCGACGGTAGGGCTTCTGCTCGTAGCTGACCTTGACCATGTAGACGCGCACCGGCAGGCCGAACATCTGGCCGGCGAAGGACAGGGACGAGCCCCACTGACCGGCCCCGGTCTCGGTGACCAGCTTCTTGGTGCCGGCAATCTTGTTGAGCCAGGCCTGCGGCACCGCCGAGTTCGGCTTGTGCGAGCCGGCCGGCGAGACGCCTTCATATTTGTAGAAGATCTTGCAGGGCGTGCCGAGCATCTGCTCCAGCCGCTCGGCGCGGCACAGCGGGCTGGGCCGCCACAGCGCATAGACCTTGCGGACTTCATCGGGAATCGCGATCCAGCGCTCGGTCGACATCTCCTGCTCCAGCACCGGGCCGGGGAAGATCGCCAGCATCTTTTCCGGGCCGACCGGCTGGCCGTCCGGCCCCAGCGGCGGTGCCGGCGGGTTTTTCAGGTCGGCGGCGATGTTGTACCAGTGCGTGGGGATTTCGGATTCGTCGAGGACGACGCGAGTGGTCATGATCAGCTCCCTGGATTTTTAGAAGAAGCGCAACCTTACCGCAAGTCGTGGCAAGGCTCAAAGTCGATCTCGACGAGTCTTGGAATCTCGGTTAGGCTAGGGGCATGAAAAACACAGTGTCGCAAGATACGGAGGAAAATGTATGTCCAGCTTACGCAGCCTGATCTGGGGCGCTACCCTGATTTCTGTTGCCGCCATGGCACAGCCGACGTTCGAAAATCCCTCGGCGACTGCTGGGTCGAGCAGCTCGGAGAAGGCGAACGAAATGGCCGACAAGGGCATGTACAAGGCGGTCGAATACGAGAATGCCCGGGTGCGGGGCCCGATGCTTGTCGTCATACCCGGCGAGATCAAGAGCAACAACGCAACCTTCATGCAAAAGTTCGGATCGAACAACATCGCGGATTTCGCCGAACTCGAACTGGGCCGGGCCAATTTCGGCATTCTCGAACGTGGCGACATGGGGCCCCTGATGCAGGAGTTTCAGCTCGCCTATACGCTGGGCGATCCGGACTCGGCCCGCAAGATGCTGCAAAAGGGCAAGCTCAAGACCACGAAGTGGGTGGTCAAGTTCGACGTCCTCAAGGCGGAACAGGTTGCCAAGGCGCAGGAAGGCTTCGATGGCCGGGCCGTAGGACAGTTGTTGTCGATCTTCGGAGGTGGACGCGGCGGCGCAGCAGCGGGTACGGTGGCCGGTTCTGTACAAACCGGCGAAACGACGGGCGTGTGGATCATCGGCATGCGCTACAAGATCCTCGATGCGAACACCACCGAGCAGATGGCGACAGGCTATACCGAGGAAAAGATGGAGGTCGGCGCCAAGTCGACATCGGTGCTGGGTGTTTCATCCGGCGCGCAGGGTGGGTTGACGCTGGATGGCATGGTTCAGCGGCTGGTTCAGAAGCTGGTCTGGGAAATCGACCGCAAATACAAATAATCGCCGGTTGACTGCGAATGACCGTTAGGTCTTTGTGGAGAGGGCATCCTGCCGTATTGGCGGCCGGAATCGCCGCCTTGGTGACCGTTCTGTTCCTGTTTTCCTTGAGCAGCGGTTGGGCCTCCCGCCTGGAAAACCTGTATCACGATGCCTGGCACCGGTTCGCCGGAAAGCGCTTCGAACCTCAACATGTCGCGCTCGTCATGATCGACGATGCGACCCTGGCGCGCCATGCCGACACACCACTCGCTTTCTGGACTCCCCATTTCGCTAAGGCCATCGAAACCCTGAGATCCGTCGGTGCGCGCCTGATCGTCCTCGACTTCATCTTTTCCGGTAGCCCCGAACAGTGGTTATCCCAGCTGGGTGTTTCGGATCTGGACAGCGCGCGCAATCATGATCGCCCATTCCGTACGGCCATCAGCCAAGGGGATGTTATTCTGGCGGGGTTCATGGTGGGCGAGGGCAGCGAAGCGGGCGATTTCACCCTGCCCACGCCCGATCTGCTGCTGTCGTTGCCGCAACAGGATGTCGCCGGTCATGTCGGGCTGGCCAATCTGTTGCTCGATGCCGATAGTGTCGTGCGGCATTATCGAATACGCCAGTCGATTACCGAAACGATGCAGGCAGAAGGGCTGCCTGACCATACCCTGGCGGGTCTGGCCGTCAAAAAGATAGCTGCGGAAAGCTTGCCTGATGATCGTGTTCGGCCGATTACCTATGCCGGCCCCCCTGGCAGCTTCCCTTTCATATCCTTTGCCCGGTTGCTGGAGGTGGATGCCGCCAATGATCCTGTCCTGCGCGTGCTGGCTGGCAAATTGGTGATCGTCGGTACGGGTTACGCCGGCATGAACGACGTTCATCCGACGCCATATTCGAACACGATCGGTGCCAGCGACCAACTGATGTCCGGGCCGGAGATCCAGGCCAATATTGCGGAGACTTTGCTGTCGGGACGCGAGATGCGTGCTGCACCACACTATGCGGAAGCCCTGGTACTCTTTTTGGGAGCTTGGCTTTGCGCCTATCTCGTGTTGAGCCACGGTTTTTCGGTGGCTGCGGGGGCCTACCTGATTTTCGTCGCCCTGGTAACTTACGGTGCTTTTCGGATCTTCACGGAAGCCATTCTGGTCGATGCTTTCCAGATGCAGGCTTTGCCGATCGTTGCGCTTGCACTTGCCGGGGTCGGCAAGTTCGGACGTACCGAGCGCGAACGCAAGCGTCTGAACGCCCTGTTTGGTCGCTATGTATCCGGACGCGTGATGGAGGCGTTGCTCGCCAGCCCGGACATGCCTGCCCTGGGCGGGGCGCGGCGCGAAATTACCGTCCTGTTTTCCGATATCCGCGGATTCACCACGCTGTCAGAGTTGTTGGCGCCGGAAGAGGTTGTCGAATTGCTGAATGAATATTTTCAGCGGATCTGTGCTGCATTGCTCGCCGAAGAGGCCACGATCGACAAGTTCATCGGCGATGCGGTCATGGCCGAGTTCGGGGCGCCGCTGGCCCAGCATGACCATGCCGACCGGGCCTTGCGCGCTGCGGTTGCCTTGCAGCGCACCGCCCAGGAGTTTGCGGATTGGGTGCAAACACACTTCCCCGATCGGCAGTTACCGCCCTTTGCCATCGGCATAGGGTTGCATACTGGCGCTGCTGTCGTTGGCAATATTGGCTCCCAATGGCGTATGGAGTACACCGCAGTCGGCGACACGGTGAACACCGCGTCCCGACTGGAGGGAATGACCAAGACCGTTGGCTGCCCGATCCTGGTTAGCCGCGCGACCTACGAGGCAGCACAGCAGCGTGGGGAGATGAAATTTGGCGCCTGGCACTCGTTGTCCGTCAAGGGACGTAGCCAGGAGGTTGAAGCGGTGGAGCTTTGGCCATGAATGCATATTCTTTGCTGCTGGCGGTTGCGCTTGGGCTAGGTACGAACAGCTTGGTTGCCGCCACTGATGCCGTGTTTGACGCGCAACGGGCAATCGAGCAGGGAGAGGGGCTGCAGGCGCTTGCCCGGCTCGAACCGCAAGCAAAAGCCGGGAATGTCGATGCATGGTACTGGTTGGGGCGCCTCTATTTCTATGATGTTCCGGGGATCCCCAAGGATTATCGCCGCGCGGCAGAATGGTTCGAGAAAGCGGCACGTGCCGGCCATGCCGATGCCCAATACAAACTGGGTGGAATGTATTACGCAGGTCGTGGTGTCGGGCAATCGATCCCGGATGCCTTGGTCTGGTGGTGTGAGGCAGCCAAGCAGGAACAAGCCGAAGCCCTGAATAATCTCGGCGCTTTGCTTGCTACGGGTACTGGGACGGAACGGAATGAAGAACTCGGTTTGGCACTACAAATTCTTGCCAGCCACAAAGGATCCGAAGCTGCCGCCGAGAATGTGGCCCGCAAGGGAACAAACGATAAAGCTAGTCGACTAGCCGACTCCTTTATCAAAGAACCCTATCGGGTAGTAAAGACGCTGGAACGCTTGAAGTTTCAGCGACGTTAGTTTTCCCTGCCGCCGATACCTCCGACCCGGTTGCCTACAGTGTTTTTCTGCCCTATGGCGGTGGCTGTCCCTTCGCTCGACCGGGCGTCGATGCGTGTCGATCCGGAGATGTTGATGCTTTCGTGGCCTGCTTGTGTCGTAGCCGCGGCTGTAGAAGGACTGGAAGATGAAGTGCCGGAAGATGTGTTCGACCGGACAGCGGTATTCGGTGGCTGCACCGCAGGGCGGTCAGCCAATCGCTGCGCAGGGCGGCCATCACTGGCAATGCCACGTGGATGACTTGAACGAGTCGCAGTTTCTTCGCTCAGTTGGGCAGACGCATCGGCAACTAGCCCAATGACAAAAGGAGCCAACCAGAAGATATTCTTCATTTGTAGAGAAAAAAGCGGCCCACACGGAGCCGCTTTTATAATCAAAAGGACTTGTAGTTACTTACCACCAATCTGACCAACCGCATTTTCAGCTTTATTGCCTTTGCCTACTGCAACAGCCGTTTGCGAACCAGCCACGGCATTGATATTAGTATTTCCTTTAATTTCAGTTCCGCCTTTGATGGCACCGACGGTGTTCTTGGCCGTATTGTCCTGACCTACCGCAACGGCAGTCTGGCTGCCAACTGCCGCATTGATGTTGGTATTACCTTTGATTTTTACCCCACCAGAATCTTGGGAAAAAGCAACGGCAGTAACGGCAGAAAGAATGGTTGCAACGATGAGCTTTTTCATGGTAAATCTCCCTATAAGAGTAAAGGCAAAAAACCCTCAACCGATGATGCGGAATTGCACCCGACGGTTTTTGGGATCGGTCGGCTCATGACCGGGCAAAGGCTCCATGGGGCCTTTACCCACAGGCATGAGGCGCATCGGATCGATGCCATAGCGATCGATCAGATAATTCATTACAGAGTAGGCGCGCTCACGCGACAACGTCTGATTACGCTGATAGTTTCCGGAAATGTCGGTATGTCCCTCGATCAACAAGCGCAGCCCGACATCTTTCTGCATTAGTCCTGCGATAGATTCAAGAAAGGGAACCGACTCCGTCAAAATTTGTGAACTATTAACCTTGAACTGAATCGGGAAAGCGATCGCGTTTTCGGAAACCTGCACGCTCTGCCCTGTTGGTGCTGCAGCCGGCGGAGTTGCGGCCGGAGGCACCGCAGGTGTTGTTGGCGCAACGGCAGCTTGCTGTACCGGGGCGGCTGCAGGCTGTGTCGCCCCTTGGGGTTGTGCTTCTGGTGTGGGCTGTTGAGCGTGCTGAGCGGCATCTGGAGCAGCATCACCGAAAACGATAGCACGTGTCTTGAATTTCTTTTGCCCTGCCTTATCGCCACCGAGCAGTTTTTGCTGGAGCTCTTCCACACTTGGCGCACGCTCATACACAGTTACATCCGCCACTGCGGCACTGGTATATATGGCAACGCAACATGCCACTGCCAGATAATCCAACAACTTCCTGGCACCAGTCAGCCTCCAATTACTTGCAGACATTGATAATCTCCTTGGCAGTCACGATTGTTTCCTTCGAATCCTTGCCACCCTGCGTGGCGCCAACATTCATCGTGCATGTGCCCGCCCGCTTGCTGCCAATATTGACTTGGGTCTGCTGTTTTTGCATGCTTTCAGCGCCACTTTGCAGATAGCCCTTTGCCAATGCCTTGTTGACCTTCGATTGACCTCGCGGATTCAAATGGGTCCCTTCATTCAGCGCATGCGCTGGAATCGAAAGAGCCGTAACCAACGCAAAGACCATAACGCCCAACCACTGATTTTTCATTATCAAATCTCCCGATCATTCACAGCCATCAACACCCTTTGTGCCAATGTTGATACAACCCTTCTGTCCAAGCCCCCCAACCACATTAGTGACACTTCCCACTCCCACCGTCACCTTCGCGTTGCTCTTGTCTTTCACTACGCCGACGTTCGTTTTAGCCGTATTGCCAGCCCCCGCGGCAATGGTTGTCATATTACCGACGGCCGCATTAATCTGCGTATTACCGCTGACATTCTTGGCGACTCCAACGTTTCCTTGCGCCGTGTTTCCGGCGCCGACAGCAATCGTGGTCTGATTGCCTACAACAGCATTGATCCCCGTATTGCCGCTAGCACCACCCTTCACGACACCAACATTGCTTTGTGCTTTATTACCTGCACCCACCGCTATGGATGTCTGCGCTCCCACAGCGGCATTAATATCCGTATTCCCACGCACTGCACCACCTTGCGTTTGGGCAATCACACCAGACATCAGCCCCATGCCTACCAATATAAGGAGATATCTGAACCTAGCCATACCTCTATCGTCCAATTTCAGCCTCCGCTTTTTTCGAGCGCAATGCTACTTTGATAGATACTCAACGTAATTACAAGACCCAGGTTGACGCTCCCACACACCCTACTACTTTCCATGCTTATTTGGTAGCTTACTAACAACGCGATGAGTTGATGCACATCAAAAAGTCACTTTGTCAGCGTGAGATGCTCCTTTATCATGAATTGGTGTGAGACGATAGATCCGTTAGGGGCATGAATGTTTTCCAAGGTGACTTGCAATAGTAGTCGGCCCCAAATTTCTTGAAAGCCGGGAGTTAGTGATGATCAAAATTGGTTTGCGTACCGCGACTACTTGGGCGGCGATATCTATGGCATTGACGGCTTGTGTGGCTGATCAGCCCAAACCTGAGACCGCCACGGTTGCGACAGCAGTCAAGACGCCGGCAACGAAGGCCGTGACGAATTTCACCCCGGCCTTGCGTTGCATGGATGATCTCCTGCTTGCTTATGGCAAGCGCGATATCGTCATCACTACAGCAGGTATTCCTGATTCGACTGGGAAGGTCATGGCGGGTACCAAGGAAATGCTGATTACCGCCGCATCGAAAATGTCGATCAAGAGCAAGGGGCTGACCTTTATCGACTACGATACTGAACGTTCCGACCTGCTGGCGTTGTTCCAGGACTTGCAGGCGGCAGGTGCATTCCAGCACAAGTTGCCGAACTACTATATTCGCGGTGCCATAACCCAGCTCGACGAGAATGCAATCGACTCACAGCAGGGGGCGGGGATAGCCTTGCCATTCCTCGATCTGGGCGTTTCGCGCGATCAGGTTTCGTCGGTTGTATCGATCGACATGAACGTCGGCGAATCGACTTCCCGCATGATTCTGCCTGGTGTAAATGCGAGCAACTCGCTAGTCATCACGCGCGCGGGCAAGGGGGGGGAGTTGGGCGGCAAGCTTGGCAAGGTAGGTTTTTCGTTCAACATGTCCCTCAATAAATCCGAGGGGCTGGGTTCCGGTGTACGGGCGTTGATCGAACTGGGCATGATCGAGATGGTTGGTAAGCTTACCGGTACGCCCTACTGGAAATGTCTGGAGATTGACAAGACTAACCCGGTCATGATCGAGCAGGCACGCGAATGGTATGACGGCATGAGTCCGAGTGATCGTGTCAAACTGGTACAACGCAAGCTTGCCGGGATGAGCCTGTACCAGGGACCAGTCAATGGTGCTGCTACCAAGGATTTGACGGCTGCGGTCGGCAAGTTCCAGGCCGATAACGGCCTCATTGCTGACGGGCGCATCAATTTCGAACTTTATTACGCATTGCTCGATGCGGATCAACCCTTGGCAGCCGATCCAGCCGCCGGGCCAACGGCTCCGGTCGTTACCGCGGCTCCCAAGCCAGCGGCGGGTGGGCCGCTGGCGCTGAAGCTGGATACCGATCGTGGCCCACGGCCTACATATCGACCGAAGGAGTTCCTGCAGGCGAAGGTGCAACTGTCGAGCGATGGCATCCTGTACTGCTTCTATCGAGACAACTCAGGAGTTATCGCGCGCATCTATCCGAATCGTTTCAACCCGGATCCATTCCTGCGTGCAGGCAAGCCAATGTCTTTGCCGCCGGAAGGTTCGCCATTCAAGATTCGTTTCGACCAACCAGGGCAGGAGCAGATCGTCTGCTACGCGAGCGATCGTGACTTGCCATTGCCGCCCAGTTTGAAGGCAGCTGACCTGACACCGCTCAAAGTGGCTTCGCTGGAAGAGATTGCTGCTGCTTTCCGCAAGTCGAATCCGAATATTGCCGAGGCAAAACTGCCGATCACGGTGCGCTAGGAGATGGCGATGAGCCGGTGGCTTCTGGTTGGGGCGCTGGCGGGCGGAGTGATGTCAGCCTGGGGTGGGGAAATAATCTTCGTCGACCCGATGCGAGAAAAAGCGCAAGCTTTGGAACAGAAAAGCCAGCCCTTGCGGCATGAAGAGTTACGGGAGCGTGTATTGGATGATGCCCGTATCCGTAGCGGACGCGAGGTGGCGCCACTTGTGAATCAAGATGAGCAGATGCCGCCCGCGGCCGAGCGTGCCCGTGAGGCTCGGGACTATCTGAACGATGTCCCCGCTACATCGCCAGCCATCATTCTCAGGAGCGTACCCCCACCCTCGGATGCAGCAAAGGCACGGCAGTCCGCCCGCTCCTGGACGTCTCCTCCACCTGCGGCCAACTCGCCTGGCAATCGCTGTACGACCGAAAACACAGTCGGAGGTATCGAAGGAACGGCTCAGGGCCATACCGTCATCCAAAGCAATACCTCCGGCGTTAATGTGATATGCAAATAACCAGAAGGAGTGCGGTTATGTGGAAAATCATGGCGGTTGGTGTGGTCGGGCTGGGAGTAGCGAGTGTTGCGTGGGCGCAAATCGGGATCTCGGCAGGCGGTCAGGATGTGCGGATCGGTGCTGATGGGAGCGTCAGCGTGCGTGGTGATGGCAAGGATGTACAGGTCGGAGCAGGAGGGCAGGTGTCTGCAGGTTCTGGCAATGAGGTGAGGTCGTCGGTAGGTGAAATTGCCCCGGGAGTGAATATCGAAGGGGTGACGATCATCAATGGAAAGTTGTGGATAGACGGCAAGGAAGTGCCGCCGGGGGTCAAGCGTTACAAGTCGCCCAAGACCGGCAAGATCTACAATATCGAACGAAGGGGTAGCAACGTTTCCGTGACGAGCAACGATTGAGGTGGGTGCCATGGTGCGATCAGTGGTTGCAGCGTTTGCCCTGATGATGGCAGTAGTGTTCGGGAGTACGCGAGTCGTCGCCGAAGTCTTGATCATGGATAGCGCAGACGATATGGGGTATCACGGCCATCCCGTACTGCGTTCCTTGGTGTTCATTTCACCTGAGACACGTGCTCAGGCAATTCTGCCGCCAGCCGCCGTTTTTGTTGCCCCGGCCCCTTTGATCTGGCGTGCACCGGGAACGATTTCTGTCTATCCGCCGCCATCCCCGTTGGGGTTCAATAGTCCGGGGTCGCCAAGCAATCGTGATGTGGTAAGCTATAACCTTGCACGGGCACACGCTTTCAGCCAGAACCTCTATCGACGTGATGGCGAGGCTGGCAACCGGTTATGGTTCGGGCCTTTCCGAGGGAATGCGTGGTCAGTGTTGGGTGACCCGTTGCTTTATCCTCCGCTGGCCCCCGGCCTGAATCATCCGAGCAATCGAGACAACTCAAGCTACCTGCTCGAACGGGCACACCGTTTCAGCCAGGATGACTATCGGAAACGCTGATACCCGAACGATGCGATCAGTCATGCGCAAGGGGCGATTATTCTGCATCGCCGGGTTGCTATTCGCCACTCTGGTCCGTGCGGAGACGGCATTCATCCCCGTCAGCGATTATCAGCAAATCCTGAATGCCCAGAGTCCGATCCTGCAGGTTTTCGACTACTCGGGGCGTCAGCCTGTCTATATCCTGGACTTCCCCACCTTGGCCGAGCAGGGGCGGACGTTCAACCGCATCGTTGCCTTGATCGAGCGCATTGGCGTTGCACGTGCTCGCGTGCTGGATGATATCGAACTGGCGGCCTTTATCCGCGCCACGGGCAAGACCGAATACACCTTCGCCTATGGCAATGATTTGCTTGTTTCAGAACTGGTCATATTTTTCAATCTGGCCGAGCACAACAACATCGCATTGAACGAGGAAGAGCAACGATTGCGTAGCCTGCTGTTCGAGCGCGGTCTGATCCGGGAGCGCTACGGTTTCCTGCAGGCGGTGCGTCCCAGTGCGGTGATCCTCTCGATCCCGCAGCAAAAACAGGGAGGTGGCGAGCCTCCCGTCGATGCCGCGGCCCGGCAAACGATCCTGACCCATGAACTCGCGCATGCCGAGTACTACACCAACCCCGATTACCGTGCCTGGTGTCGAAAGTTCTGGCATGAGATCCTGACCGAGCGTCAACGGGAAAGTTTGCGCGCCTTCCTTGCCCGTTCGGGCTATGATCCCCACAACGAAGAGTTGATGATCAACGAAACCCAAGCCTATCTGTCCTTCACGCCCGACCCGCGTGCGTTCAGCGCGAAACTGGCCGGGCTGTCCGAAGCGGAACTCAATCGCTTGCGCCACTCTTTTCAGGCGGGCGCCCCGGCTTGGCCATTGCAGAGGAAATGAAATGCGTGTGTGGATACTGTCTTTGCTGTTGTTCGCGTTACCCGCAGCTGCCCAAGAGGACCGTGGTGCCTTGGTTACGGCGCTCGAGGGGGCGGTGTCCCGCGTACAGGGTGCGGATAAAAAAACGCTGGCGGCCTTCGAGCGACTGGAGGCCGGCGAGTTTCTCGCGCTGGATAACGCGAAGCTGACCTTGGTGTTTTTCGCCACGGGCCAGCAGGAAAGTTACCAAGGCAGCGGCCGACTGGAGATCGGGCCAGGCGAAGGCAAGCCGTGGGGACTGGCAGCGCCGGTCATCAAAAAACTTCCCGATTTTCTGGTGAAGCAAATTGCACGCACGCCGACCCTTGTTGCACAAGGTCGCGCCGGTGTGACCCGCCTGCGTGCGATCGCCACACCAGAGGCAATCGTCAAGGTCGAAGAAAGCTATCGACGCATGCGCATGGAATCGGTTGCGGGTGATCTAAATCCCGAGATGTATCGTCTCTCTGCTCTTTTTGAGATGAAAGCTTTTGATGCCGTCGAATCTGCAGTACGAGATCTTGAGCAGTTGCAACCAGCCAACAAGGAGGCCTTGTTGCTGGCATCCTTATATAGAAAGGCATTGCGCAATGTGCAAAATGCCCGCTAGTATCAATAACGGTTATTTGAATAAACCAAATAAACGGACAATCAAATGAATACAAACCGACTGAAGAATAAGCATGCACGTCTTCTGCTCCCGGCTTTCGCCTTGGCATCGATGTCCGGGTTGGCAGTCGCATCCTCCTGCGATGAAGTACTTTATGAATACTCGCAAGGCTACTACGAGGTCGCTCAGTATCATCCCGAGTGTTTCGGAGCCAGCGAAGAGATGTCGGCAACGTCCATCAATCAAACCTCATTTGCCCATATTGGTGCGATTTCCTCTGCACTGAGCAGCCGTTTCCTCAGTTCGCCCCCTTCCGGTGTGGCCGGCGTGTCGTCGGGCCGTGCCGCTGCGACCCCGGGTAAGGGTTGGAATGTCTGGGGAAACCTGACGTCCAACACGACTGAGCAGAACTATTTTCGTCCTCTCGCAGGCAACAGAATCGAAATTGACAGCGACGCTCTGACCACGGTCTTGGGAGGCGATTTCGCTTTGTCGCCGACGATGGTGGCTGGTGTATCCGCTTCTTTCGATCGGGCCACCGGCGACAGCCGCGTAGCTGGCGCGAAAGTGAATGGCCTGACCAACAAGGGTTATATGATTGCCCCATACCTCGGCCTTGCTCTCGGCAAGACCATGGCATTCGACGCTTCGCTGGGTTGGGGGCAGGGCGAACTGTCTCAGTCGGGTGGCGTCAGGGCTGATGCCGACCGCTGGTTTGCCGGCGCCAACCTGAACTACTCAAGCTGGATGGGCAATACTCAGATATCCGGAAAACTGGGCTGGTTGCACGGCGAGGAAGATTACGAAAATGCTCGTGCGGGTGGCGTGACTTTGGCCAATACCGGCGCGAAGAACAAGATCGATCAGTGGCGCCTTGGAGCGCAGGCAAGCTGGTGGATGAATGGCGTGATGCCCTATGTCGGTCTTGCCTATCTGACCGAGCGTCGCTCGACTTCCCTGCGTGGCACGAGAGATCCTATCGGCAAGGATGCCTGGTTGTTTAGCTTGGGGGCGAATTTCCTTTCGCTGTCCTCGGGTGTCACCGGTGGATTGGTCTACGAGCAGGAGTTCGATCGTGCCAACCAGGACAATTATCGCCTGATGGCCAATATTGGTCTGCGCTTCTGATTTGACGACGCTCTTGAAAAAGGCCGCGGGATTTGCCGCGGCCTTTTTCTTTGTGGCGTCGCTGGCCGGCTGTGCCGCCTGTGGCTTGTCGCTAGGCAAGTCAGCTCGGGCGGATGCCGTACTTGGTCATGCCGGCTTCACACAGCGCCGTCTCGCCAGCGCCGACTTTCCTGTTCATGCCTGGTTGCGTGTGCGTGGCGACGAAACACTGACGGTCGTGATCGAGGGGGATGGCGCCACCTGGTTCAACCCGCGCTGGCCACCGGGCGACCCTACGCCAGAAGCCAGTCAGGCAGCCGCATTGGCATTGGAGATATCCGGGTCGGTCGCCTATGTGGCCCGTCCGTGCCAGTTTGAATTGACGTCCGCATGTCACCTCGAACATTGGACGAGTGCTCGCTTTGCGCCGGAACTGGTCAAGGCGCTGGAACGGACCCTGGATCAGTTGAAAGAGTTTGTTGGCGCCAAAAATCTGCGACTTGTTGGACATTCCGGTGGGGGAGTGATGGCCGTATTGCTTGCCCAAGGTCGTTCGGATGTTACTGGTGTGGTGACACTGATGGCGCCGCTGGCGATTGGCGAATGGACAAAACTACTCGATTTGTCATCGCTTGACGGCTCGGATCCCATGGACCAGCCATCTTTGCGCGTGCCCGCGATCCATGTGGCGGGCGGGCGTGATTCCGTGGTGCCCAGCGAGATCGTAAAACGCTATACATCTGCGAAAGGTGGAGAATATATCGAGTGGCCACAGGCCGACCATGCCTGCTGGCCAATTGACCCTGCCCGGTCGATTGTGGAGAGATTGCCATGAAATTATTGCGTTTGCTTGCGCTCATCTTTTTCGCTCCTGCTGCCTTGGCGCAGATGCCGCCCATGTTCTTCGGCGGTCCTCCCGGCATGGCGCAATTCCAGGCGATGGTGCTACAGCGTCACCAGGCTCGCACGCTGCTCTATCGCGAAGCGCTTGAGGAATTGCGCAAGAACCCACAAGCGGCCGATGTGCCGGTGTGCCCATCCGGCGTCAAGCCGCACGCGGGCGAATGCCTGATGCCACCCGTGACAGCGACACCTCAACCCGTCACCCCTCCGCCTGCTGCTGCCGAGGCATCGCCTGCAGTTGCCTCGCCCCCCGCCGCCGTCCCGCCAACGCCGACTTTTCCTGCCGGACGTCGGGTGGCGCTGCTGGTCGGAAACAACGGTTACAAACCGCCGATTCCGACCCTCGAAACACCGATTGCCGATGTGTCGCGCATCAGCAAGGTACTGGCCGAGCGCTTCGGCTATGAAAGCCGGGTGTTGAAGGATGCCGGCAAGGAGTCGATCCTGTCCGCCCTGAACAAACTGGCCGGCGAAACGAAATCCGCGGATTCGGTGTTGATTCTTTATGCCGGTCATGGGTATCAGATGGATGATACCGGCATGGGCTACTGGATTCCCACGGATGCGTCAGTCAAAACTGCCAAGGGCTGGATCTCGAACGACGATATCGCTCGTTTGCTGGCGGCGATCCCGGCGCGTCAGATCATCCTGGTTTCAGACTCCTGTTTTTCAGGGTCGCTGGCCAAGGAAAAGA
This sequence comes from uncultured Methyloversatilis sp., assembly GCA_964395815.1. Taxonomy (GTDB): domain Bacteria; phylum Pseudomonadota; class Gammaproteobacteria; order Burkholderiales; family Rhodocyclaceae; genus Sulfuricystis. The sequence goes on along the minus strand of CAYNCH010000006.1, from coordinate 6,289 downwards.
AGCTGAAACGCGGCAGCCAGGTGGCCCCGGAAGAGGTCATGCATCGTCGCTCGGTGCTTGTGCTCACTTCGGGTGATGAGGAGCCTGTGTCGGACGAAGGCAAGGAAGGGCATTCGATTTTTGCCTGGAATCTGGTGCGCACCCTTGAGGCTGCGGGGAGCCTGACGCCGGGCTATGAAGTCTGGCGGGACGTACATCGTGGCGTGACGCAGGAGTATCCGCAAACGCCGCAATACGGGGCTGTGGTTTCGGCGGGCCATGTGGATGGTGGTGAATTCCTGTTCAGCGCAAAACAAGCGCAGTAAGATTGCCGGGCGATGCGAGGAGGAGACGTAATGAGTTACAGACTGATGCGCAGCCTGCTGGTTGTCTGGCTGCTGGTACACACACCTTGGGCGATAGCCAAGAACCACGCGCTTCTGATCGGCAATGCCGCCTATTCGATCGGGCAACTCGACAATCCGACCAACGACGCGAACGATTTCGCCCGCGTCCTGAAGGATGTCGGCTTCGACGTCAAGGTGATGACCAATCAGGACCAGCAAGCGATGATGCAGGCGGTGCGCGATTTCGGCGAAAAACTGAAGAACAATGACGGCATCGGCCTGTTCTTTTTCGCTGGCCATGGCGTGCAGGTGGAAGGCGAGAACTATCTGCTACCGGTGAGTGTGCCGATCCGCAACGAAGAGGACGTGAAGAAGAACGCCGTTCCGGCGAACCTCGTGTTGCGCTATATGGAGGATTCGAAGAACCGCGTCAATGTCGTCGTGCTCGACGCCTGCCGCAACAATCCTTTCATCAAAACGCGTTCGCTGAAATCGCGCGGCCTTGCACCCATGGATGCGCCTTCCGGATCCCTGATCGCCTTTTCCACGGCACCAGGTACCGAAGCGCTCGACGGCGTCGGCCGCAACGGTCTCTATACCAAGCATCTGATGGCCAACGCCAAAGTGCCGGGGCTGACGGTCGAGCAGATTTTCAAGCGCACGCGCGAGGCCGTTGAGGTCGAGTCGGAAAAAATCGCCGGAAAGCGCCAGTCCCCGCGCGAGGAATCGAGCCTGAAGGGCGCCGACATGTATTTCGTGCAACCGCCGGCCGACCAGGGCGGGGTCGACGAGGCGGCGATCGAACTCGCCTACTGGAACAGCATCGCCAACAGCAACAGCAGCGCCGACTACGAGTCCTACCTCGCCCAATATCCGAATGGCAAGTTCGCGAGCCTGGCCTCAAGTCGTGTGCAGACGCTGAAGTCCGGGCAGACGATGCAAGGACGCAACGAGACCCGCACCGCCGGCGAAAACACTGCGGCAGTGCCCGCTGCTGCGCCTGCCGCTGCACCTGTGGCCGCGCCGGCGCATTCCGTTGCCCCTCTGGCAGCCGCCCGGCCTGGCGGCGGTGTCTTCGGCACGGGCGGCGGCTTCAAGTTTTCCGATCATGAGGAGCAGGCGACCATCAAGGCAGCGGAATTCCTTTCGATCGCGTGCCGCGACACGATTCGCAACAAACGCGTCGCCATGCAGCTGGACGATCGCAGCGGTGGCGGGGAGGTGGTGCGCCGTTCGCTGGAGACGAAACTCAAGAGCGTCGGGGTCAAACTGGCCGCCAACAAGGCCGGGGCTGATTTCGTCGTCCGTGGCCGTATCACCGGAACGCAAGGCATCAATCGTACGCTTGGGATCGATGAAATCGACTTGACGGCGGACTTCACGCTATTGTTGAAAAACGGTAATGCCGTCGCCTCGACCTCCGTCTATGGCTCCAGTTTCTCGGGCAGCAATCGCCAGCAGGCGGTTCGCGCATTGTGGGACGAGAAGAGCGAAGAGGTGGTCGGGCGCCTGTTTGGCGACTATTGCGAATAAAATTCCGCGTTCGCAAGAAATAAAGGGGGAATAATGAAAATGCGCAAGCGCACGCTTGTCATGGCTGTTGCAAGCCTGCTGTTGGCGGGCTGCATGGAAAGCAATCCGTTCAAGCCGACTGCGGATACGTCCGACAATCCTTCGCCCACCGCCGGCTCGGACACTTCGCAAAAAGCGAACGAAATGGCCGACAAGGCGATGTACAAACCGATCGAATACCAGAATACGGCTGTCAAGGGACCGAAACTCGTGGTAATTCCCGGCGAGATCAAAAGCAATAACGCCAGCTTTACCCAGAAATTCGGGCCGAACAACATCGCAGATTTTGTCGAGCTTGAACTCGGGCGCGCGAATTTCGGAGTTCTGGAGCGAAGCGACCTTGGCCCTCTGCTGAATGAGTTCCAGCTGGCGTATACCCTCGGCGATCCCCAGGAGGCCAGCAAGCATCTCAAGAAAGGCAAACTCAAGGCAACGCGCTGGGTTGTCAAGTTCGACATTCTCAAGGCCGAGCAGGTTGCCCAGGCACAGCAGGGTTTCGATGGACGTGCCGCTGGCCAACTGCTCAATATTGTCGGCGGCTACAGCCAGGGAGCACAGGCCGCCGGGACCATCGTCGGCTCGGTGAAGACCGATGAAGGTACAGGCGTCTGGATCATCGGCATGCGTTACAAGATTCTCGATGCCAACAGCACCGAACAGGTCGCGACGGGCTATACGGAAGAGAAGATGGAAGTCGGCGCCAAGGCGTCCTCGGTCATGGGCTTCTCGCAGGGTGCGCAAGGCGGACTGACCCTCGACGGCATGGTGCAGCGGCTGGTGCAAAAGCTGGTCTGGGAAATTGATTCGAAGCACAAAGGGTCAGGGGAGCCACCGCCACCGCCGTCCCCCCAGCCACAGAAAAAGAAGGTGTCGGACAAGCCGGTCAAGAAGAAGAAATAAGCGCCGCGCGCGCCAGCCCTTCGAGTACCAGTGCATCGACCTGCCGGCATGGCAGGTCGAGATGTGGGGCAAGCGATCCCGCGGCACCCCCGGACAATAGACACAAAAAGTCGGCGCAGGCGGGACGGCGCATGCCGGCCGCCATGCGCTCGATCGCCCCCAGCGTGGCCTGCAGCAGGCCGCTTTCGATCGCGTCATCGGTATTGGTCGGTAACGCGCGGTAATGACCGCAGGCTTCGGGCAGCCCGGCGGTGTTGCGGGCGAGTGTGCGGCGCATCAGTGCGAGGCCTGGCAGAATCAGCCCGCCGCGAAAACGACCATCCGCTTCCAGCACATCGATGGTCGTCGCCGTACCAGCCATGACGACCAGCGCCGGGCCGGCGTGCAGTCCACGTGCGCCGATCAGTGCGGCCCAGCGATCGGCGCCGAGCCGGGCGGGATCGTCGTAGCCGTTGGCCACGCCGCACGCCGCGGGCGAACTCGCGAACCAGTCGAGTGGTACGGCCAGCGTCGCGGCCAGGGCTTCGATATGCGCCGCGACCGCCGGGCCGGCAACATTGCAGGCGAGGATGCGGCTTGGGCGATCGGTCAACCGGGCGGCCAGTTGCTCGATCGCTTCAAGCGCCAGCACACCGCGCGCCAGCCATTGCGCGTCGGTGCGCAGTTCCGCCAGCCCCCGAAGCCCCCATTTTAGGCGGGTATTGCCGGCATCGAGACACAGCAGGGTCATTCGTGTTCCTCAGGTGCCGCGGGCCGGAGGCTGACCTCCCCGGACAGTACGCGTTCGATGCGCCCTGCTGTTTCAAGCAGCAGCGCGCCGTCGCTGGCGACGCCACGGCACAGCCCGGTGCGCGGTGGCGCGAAATCCGCCAGTAGCCGGATCGGCCTGTTTTCAAAGGCGTGGCGCGCAGTCCAGGCGTCGCGAAAGGGTGCGAAGCCGCGGTACGCAAAGGTGGTCAGCACGTCCAGCAATTCGACAAGGATTGCGGCGAGCAGGACGCTGGCATCGACGGGGCTGTCCAGTGCCGCGCTCTGTGCCGTGAGCTCGGGCGGCATTCCCGCCGGCAGTCGCAGGTTGAGGCCAATGCCGATGATGGCGGCATGCGGTGCGCCCGGCACCAGTTCGATAAGGATACCGCCCAGCTTTTTCCTGTCCTTGAGCAGGTCGTTGGGCCATTTGAGTTGAAGCGGCGCCGTCCCGCCCGCGCCGACTTTGTCCACGGCCTGGGCGACGGCCAGCCCGACCGCGAGGGACAGGCCGGCGGGCGCGGTGCCGGGGGCGAAACGCCAGAGCAGCGAAAAGGTCAAGCTGTCGCCGGGCGTCGCGATCCACGCACGCCCCTGCCGCCCCCGCCCTTGCGTCTGATTCCGGGTGACGATGACCGTGCCGCTGGCAGCGCCGGCTTCGGCGCGGACGAGCAGTTCGGCATTGGTCGACGGACACGCCTCCCTCAAGTCCACGTCGAACCGGCGGGCGCGGGCACCGAGGGCGTGCGTGATGGCGGCGAGATCGAGCATGCCGCGACTATACCTGCCTAGTCGTGGCGTTCGTCCAGTCCGAGCTCCTGGATCTTGCGCGTGATGGTGTTGCGGCCGATGCCGAGTTGCTGGGCAGCCTCGATGCGTCGCCCCCCGGTGGCGGCCAGGGCGCGGCGGATCAGGGTCGCTTCGAAGACGTTCGTCAGGGTTTCCCAGACGGTCCCGGGCTGTTTCGCCAGCAAGGCATCGGCGGTAGCGGCGAGCAGGGCTGGCCAGTCGGCCGTGCCGGCCGCGGGGGCCGCATCGCGCATCTCGGCCGGCAGGTCGTCGATTTCGATCTGCTGGCCGGGTGCCATCACGGTCAGCCAGTGACAGAGGTTTTCGATCTGCCGCACATTGCCCGGCCAGGGGGCCGCCTGCAGGAATTTCAGTGCCGTGTCGGAGAGCCGCTTGGGTTCGACACCGAGCTGCTGGGCGCTGTTGGCGAGGAAGTGGCGGGTCAGCGCAGGAATGTCCTCGCGGCGTTCGCGCAGTGGTGGCAGGCGTAGCCGGATGACGTTGAGACGATGGAACAGGTCCTCGCGGAACAGACCGTCCTTGACGCGCTGTTCGAGATTCTGGTGCGTGGCGGTGATAACGCGAGCGTTGGCGCGAATCGGCTGATGGCCACCGACACGGTAGAACTGCCCGTCGGACAGCACGCGCAACAGTCGCGTCTGCAGTTCCGCCGGCATGTCGCCGATCTCGTCGAGAAACAGGGTGCCGCCGGCCGCTTCCTCGAAACGGCCGCGCCGCTGGGCGCTGGCGCCGGTGAAGGCACCCTTTTCGTGGCCGAAGAGTTCCGATTCCAGCAGGTCGCGCGGGATGGCCGCCGTGTTGAGGGCGATAAAGGGGCCGTCCCGGCGCGGGCTGTGGCGATGCAGGGCGCGGGCGACGAGTTCCTTGCCAGTGCCCGATTCGCCGTTGATCAGGACGGTGGCGTGCGACTGTGCGAGCCGGCCGATGGCGCGGAAGACCTCCTGCATTGCCGGAGCCTGGCCGAGGATCTCCGGTGCCAGGGGCTCGACAGGCGATGCACTACTTTGGGGCGTGCGCTGTTCCAGTGCGCGGCGTACCAGCGCGACGGCCTGATCGACGTCGAAAGGTTTCGGCAGGTATTCGAAAGCGCCACCCTGAAAGGCGGCGACGGCGGAATCGAGGTCCGAGTAGGCCGTCATGATGATGACCGGCAGGTCCGGATGACTTTGCTTGACCTGGCGCAGCAGGTCAAGACCGCTGGCGCCGGGCATGCGGATGTCGGAAACCAGTACCCCCGGCATCTCGCCGGCGCCGAGTTTCGCCAATGCCTCGTCGGCGGTGCCGAAGCTGGCACAGGCGATGTTTTCACGCCCCAGCGCCTTTTCGAGCACCCAGCGGATCGAGCGGTCGTCGTCGATGATCCAGACAGCGGTATTCATTCGTGTGTCCTGTCCCTATCCTTGTGTTGCAGTGGCAGCCGCAGGGTGAAGCAGGTGCGGCCGGGCGCCGATTCGGCCTCGATGCTGCCGTGGTGATGCTGGACGAAGCTCTGGGCCAGCGCCAATCCCAGTCCGGTACCGTCTTGCCGTCCCGACACCAGCGGATAGAAGATGCGGTCGCGGATCTCGGCCGGAATGCCCGGACCGTTGTCGATGATCCGCAATTCGAGTGCCAGCCGGTAGCGTTTCTTCGCCAGTGTGACCTGCCGCAGGGCGCGTGTTCGCGTGATGATCTCGCCCCGGCCCTTCATTGCTTGTGCGGCGTTGCGCTCGATGTTGAGGATGGCCTGGATCAACTGCTCGCGGTCGCCGGTGATGTCGGGCAGCGAGGTGTCGTAGTCGCGTTTGACCGTCACGCCAGGAAACTCGGCGTGGATGAGACGGCGCACGCGCTCGAGGATCTCGTGGATGTTGATCTGCGCCGGCTGCATCGCGCGATGCGAGGAGAGCAGGCGGTGCATCAGGTCCTGCAGGCGGTCGGCCTCATGAATGATC
>CAYNCH010000005.1:0-20742 GCA_964395815.1 uncultured Methyloversatilis sp. | reverse complement strand
CACGGCTTCGGCCAGCTGGTCGAGCGCCGTCACGGTATCTTCCCAGCCGATGCAGGCATCGGTGATCGACACACCGTGGTCGAGCGTCGCGCCGGGCTTCAGGTCCTGCCGGCCTTCCTTGAGATGCGACTCGATCATCACGCCGAAGATGCGATCCTCGCCGGCCGCGAGCTGGGCGGCAACATCGGTGGAGACCTCCATCTGCCGCCGGTATTCCTTGCGGCTGTTGGCGTGCGAGAAGTCGACCATCACGCGCGCGGCGAGGCCGGATTTCGCCAGTTCGCTGCACGCGGCATCGACACTGGCGTGGTCATAGTTCGGCTGCTTGCCGCCGCGCAGGATGACATGGCAGTCCTCGTTGCCGTTGGTCGACACGATGGCCGAGTGGCCGGCCTTCGTCACCGACAGGAAATGGTGCGGCGCCTGCGCGGCACGAATCGCATCGACGGCGATGCGGATGTTGCCGTCGGTGCCGTTCTTGAAACCGACCGGGCAGGACAGGCCCGAAGCGAGTTCGCGATGGACCTGCGATTCGGTGGTACGGGCGCCGATGGCGCCCCAGCTGATCAGGTCGGCCGTGTATTGCGGTGTAATCGTATCGAGAAACTCGGTCGCGCAGGGCAATCCCATCTCGGTCAGTTCCCACAGCAGGCGGCGCGCGACGCGCAGGCCTTCGTTGATCTTGAAGCTGCCGTCGAGGCGCGGATCGTTGATCAGGCCCTTCCAGCCCACGGTGGTACGCGGCTTCTCGAAGTAAACACGCATCAGGATCAGCAGGTCATCCTGCAGGCGGTCGCGCTCGGTCTTCAGGCGCCGGGCGTATTCGAGGGCGGAATCGAAATCGTGGATCGAGCACGGGCCGACGACGACCAGCAGCCGGTCGTCGGCACCGTGCAAAATGCGATGGATGCCGGCACGCGCATCGTAGGTCGTCGTCGCGGCCAGGTCCGTGGCCGGAAATTCGCGCAGGACGTGGCCAGGCGGCGAGAGTTCCTTGATTTCGCGAATGCGGACGTCGTCGACGATGTGCTTCATGGCTGCGGCCCTGACTGGAAAGGCGCGGATTTTACCGCAGCGCAGCAGTCGGGCTAGCCCGTGCCGCCGACCGTCAATCCGTCGATGCGCACGGTCGGCTGGCCCACGCCGACCGGCACGCTCTGGCCTTCCTTGCCGCAGGTGCCGACGCCGGGATCGAGCGCTAGGTCGTTACCGATCATCGAGACGCGGGTCAGCACGTCGGGGCCATTGCCGATCAGCGTGGCGCCGCGCACCGGGCGCGTGATCCTGCCGTTCTCGATCAGGTAGGCCTCGGCGGCCGAGAAGACGAACTTGCCGCTGGTGATATCGACCTGGCCGCCGCCGAAGTTGGCGGCGTAGAGTCCCTTCTTCACCGAGGCGATGATCTCGGCGGGGTCGCGATCGCCGGCCAGCATGGTCGTGTTGGTCATGCGCGGGATCGGCATGTGGGCGAAGGATTCGCGCCGGCCATTGCCGGTCGGCGCCACGCCCATCAGGCGGGCGTTGAGCGTGTCCTGCAGGTAGCCGACAAGGATGCCGTCCTCGATCAGCACGGTGCGGCGCGTCGGGTTGCCCTCGTCGTCGACGGTCAGCGAACCGCGCCGGTCCGGAATCGTGCCGTCGTCGACAACGGTCACGCCTTTTGCAGCGACACGCTCGCCGATGCGGCCGGAAAAGGCTGAACTGCCCTTGCGGTTGAAGTCGCCCTCCAGACCGTGGCCGATCGCCTCGTGCAACAGGATGCCGGGCCAGCCGCTACCGAGCACGACGGTCATCTCGCCGGCTGGGGCGGAATCGGCGCCCAGGTTGACGCGCGCCTGATGTACGGCCTGCCGCGCGTAATCGGCGAGCACGGCATCGGTGAAATAGCCGTAGTCGAAGCGTCCGCCGCCGCCCGCCGAGCCCTGCTCGCGCCGGCCGTTTTCTTCCATGATCACGGTGATCGAGACGCGCGCCAGCGGACGCACGTCGGCAGCCAGATGGCCGTCGGAACGCGCGACCAGAACCGTTTCCCAGCTGCCGGCGATGTGCGCCATCACTTGCGTGACCCGCGGATCCTCGGCGCGGGCCAGGCTTTCGAGGCGCTCCAGCAGCTTCACCTTGGCTTCGGCGGGCAACGAGGCGAGCGGATCAGTGTCGGCATACAGGGCGTGGGAGGCACGGCCGGCGAGTTGCGGCAGACGGCCCAGCGAACCCTCGGCGCCAGCTGCGGCGATGGCGCGCGTAGCCTTCGCCGCCCCCAGCAGCGCCGGCAGGCTGATCTCGTCGGAATAGGCGAACGCCGTCTTGTCGCCGGACACCGCACGCACACCGACGCCCTGTTCGATATTGAAGCTGCCCGACTTGACGATGCCCTCCTCCAGGCTCCACGCCTCGGAACGCGCGAACTGGAAGTAAAGGTCGGCGAAGTCGAGTCGATGGCCGAACAGTTCGCCAAAAACGCCGGATAGATGCTCGGCGGTCAGGTCATAGGGCGCCAGCAGGTGGCGCTCAGCGGTCTGGAAAAGAGTGTCGTGGGTCATGGCGTCGTGGGAAGGGAATGGGGCGCCGTCCCGCCGGCGCCGACTTTTTCTATAAAGGCGATATGGGGACGAGTTTACAGTCTTCTATGCCGCAGGGCCGGCAGGCTCGTCTGTACCGCGGCGATGCGCTCCGGATCGAGCTCGGCGACGACCGTCCCCGCGCCGTATTCCATGCGGGCGAGCACCTCGCCCCATGGATCGACGATCATGCTGTGACCGTGGGTCACCCGACCGGTCGGGTGGCGGCCACCCTGCGCGGCAGCGAGCAGGTAGCACTGGTTCTCGACCGCACGGGCGCGCAGCAGCAGTTCCCAGTGAGCACGGCCGGTCGTATCGGTGAAGGCTGCCGGCAACACGATCAGGTCGACAGCGCCCATGGCACGAAAGAGCTCGGGGAAGCGCAGGTCGTAGCAAATGCCCAGGCCGATGCGCAGGGTCCGGTCGCCGATGCGGGCATCGAAGACGACGGGAACGGGCGGGCCGGCCTCGATGGTCTCCGCTTCGTCGTAACGCTCTTCCCCCTGCGTGAAACCGAACAGGTGGATCTTGTCGTAACGCGCCGCCAGCCGGCCGGCCGGGTCATAGACGAGGCAACTGTTCAGCAGCTTGTCCGGTGCGTGCGCCACCAACGGAATGGAACCGCCGACCAGCCAGAGGCCATGGCGCGCCGCAGCACTCGCGAGAAAGTCTTGCAGCGGCCCGTTTCCGGCCGGCTCGCGGGCGGCAAGACGCGTCGCATCGCTGGAACCGATGATCGGAAAATATTCGGGCAGCGCGACGAGTTGCGCACCCCGGTCGGCCGCCTCGGCGATCAGGCGTGCGGCGGCGTCAAGGTTGGGCGCCACCTCGGGTACGGAAATCATCTGGATGGCGGCGATGCGGAGGCTCATGGCGTGGCCCTGGTGTCGACATTGCGTTTGATCTTTTCGACCTGAGGATCGCTCCACGGGCCCGTCACGGCATACTCGTAGGCGAACGCCTGGCCGAGCGGATCGTTCAGCGCCTTTTGCGCCAGCCAGACGACCGCGCCGGCGACCGGATTGGCCAGCATGGCACCGGTCGCGAGCGTATCGCCGACGGACGGCTGCACGCGCACCCGCAGATCCTGGGTTTCGCCGAGCAGATTCACGCGGCCGGACAAATCGATCAATGCCGCCGCCCCGCGGATACGCAGATCCTCCGTCTGCATCACGCCTCGGTCGATGCTCGCATTGCCGACGATACTGTCGAAAGCGAAGCCCTCGCTGAAGATATCGCGGAAATCGAGCGTGATACGGCGTGGCAGCGACTGCAAGGACAACACACCGAGCAGACGCCCGACGCCGGGTTCGAGTTTCTTGAACTGCCCCTTGCCGATCTCGGCCGTCATCTGCCCCGACAGGCTGGCCAGATCGAGGCCGAAGGGAGCACCCGTCCAGCGCAGGCTGCCGGTGATGCGGCCATTGCCGCGGCGCACCGCATCGGGCATGCCTACACGGGTGAGCAGCTTTTCCGCATCATCGACAGCGAGCTGGAAGTCGAACGCGGTTTCCGGTGCCGCGCGGCTGGGGCGCCATGCACCGGTGCCTGTCAGGCTCGCCACATCGTTTTTTGCTTCGACCCGGGCCTGCCAACTGCCGGAGCGATTTTCGGCTGCCACGCGGACGCTGCCAAGCTGCATGTCGCGCAGTCGGAAATCGTCAATCGTCAGCTCGACATCCGGCAACTCCTCGATGTCTATGGTGCGATCCTCGCCGGCCACATGCGCTTCCTCGTCCGCAGCCGGGAGCGCCAGGTAGGCGAAGCGTCCGGCGATGCGACCAGCAATGTAGTCGGCTCCGGCGGGCGTCCAGTCCACCTGGCCGCGTACTTCGCGGCTGTCGAGCGCAAAGCGCCAGCGCCCATTCGCCTGCAGGCCATCCAGACTGACACCGTGAAAGTCGCGCTGCTGAAGGCGCACGCGCTCGCTGCGGATTTTCACGCCGGTGAGCGGCAACGGCGGCGGCGCTGTCGATCCGTTGGTGGCCGAACCAGTCGCAGGCCCGGCCAGCAGGGTCCGCCAGCGATCGACATCGAGTTCCGCGACGCTGGCATTGAGCGCCAAGCCCCGCTCGGGCAGGGCGGCGACGGGCTGACGCACGGCATCACCCAGCGCGATGCGGCCGCGCCAGCCGGTTGCCGCCTGCTGTACCTGCAGGCGCGCGAGCTGTCCCAAGTCCATGGCCCAGCGATTGCGCCGTTCCTCGATACGTCCGTTCGCCTTGAGCGTTAGCGGCGTACCGGTCGATTTGTTGAAAGGCTCGGGCAGGCTCGACGAAACCGCGTCGAACCGGGCATCCACCTGTACCTCGGCGGCGGGCTTCTTGACGGTGACCACGGCACGCCATGGCACGGCACCCGAAAGGTGATCGAACAGGCGCCATCCGGCCAGTTCGGGTTGCTCACGCAGGAAGGCCATCGGCAGCGTACCCGTGGCTTCGACGCGCACGGCACCGCCCGCGCCCGTGCCGACATCGAGTTCCAGCGGTGCGCCGTAGAGCTGTGCACGCAAGCCGCGGGCCTGAAGACGATCGGTCGTAAAACCGAACTCGCCCTGCGCCGAGGTCAGCGGCGGCAGTTCGGGCAATACGCGGATCCGGTTGTCGGAAAAGCGATAGCTGCCTTGCACGTCGGTATCGACGACGTGACGCAGCGGCATGGTCAGCTTGAGCGCAAGTTCACCCCGGCCTTCCGCACTCATCGGCTGGGTAAAGTGATCGATGCGCTCGCCCACCGGGCTGGCCTCGATGAAATCGAGGAAGCGACGTGTTTCGCCACGGGCGCGGCCATTGACGATCAGCATTTCCTCGTCGGCATCGAGATCGGGAATCTCCGCCACGACGTCGGACAAGGCGACCCCCATGATGTTGGCACGCCGGCCGCGAATCGTCATGCGCACCCCCTCGAACAGCAGCTCGCCGTCGATGCCGGTCATGCGCGGCCAGCCCGGCGCGAAGTCCAGCGACGCCCCGCGGATCGTGCCCTTGACCTGGAAGATGCCGCCCTTGCCGTCGCGGAACGGAAACTGTTCCAGCGGTCCCTTCAGGCGCAGCGTCGTGCTGTCGGACATGCCGCCGAGGATCGCTGCGCGCAGCCAGTCGCGGGCATCCTGGTTCACCACCAGCGGCATGTAGCGCCATACCGCCTTGCCGGCGGCATTGGTCAGCTTCGCCGACAGATCGATCTCGCCCGGCCCCTGGCCGGTATGGCGATAGGTTCCTGCCGCCTCGCCGTGCGCATCCTTGTTGCGAAAGGCGGCCCGCACCAGGCGCACGTCGATCGCCCCCTCCCGCACGGTCCAGCCCGCATCGGCCTCGAACCCGGCAAAGGCAAGTACCGGGTCGGGAAACACTTTCGGCAGGGCGATACGCAGATCGTGGCTGTCGATGTGCACGTCGCCGGAACGCGCATCGCCCTCGAACCGGCCCGACAGCCCGTCGACTCCGGGCAGTTCGCGATAGGCCGCCAGCGCCAGGCCATCGAAGCGCATTCGGGCTTGCCAGTCGTCCGGGGCATCCGCGGTCCCCTTCCATTGGACCGCCACCTCCGCAAGACGCCCGCGCGGCGCGAATTCTCGCAAGCGCTCATGCGCTTGCGCCGGCAAGGGCAGATGACCCGCCAGCGCTGCCAGCGTGCCGATGTCGAGCGTGTTCGCCGAGAATTCGCCTCCGGCCTTGCGTCCTGCGGGCTGCCATTCCAGACGGGCGTCGGTGGGCGGCAACACGACCCCCTCCTGCGTCGTCAGTGTCAGTCGGTGCGTCCGGGCGACATAGCCATCGCCTGTGCGCTGCCCATCCAGGCGTCCGGAGAGGCGAGCCAGCGCCAGTTCGGGCAAGTCCGTCCGCAGCTTCAACACCACATCGGCGAGCCGCAATTCACCGGTCAGTTCGGTGATCTGCCGATCGGCAAAATTCAGCCAGAGTCGCACATCGCCGTGGCCGCGCGACCATTCGGGCGGCAGATCGATCCAGGTCTGCCACTCGGCCAGGTCGGCCGCCGTCACGTCGGCATACAGCTCGCCCCGCCAATCGGCCAGGTCGGCGACATCGTTACCGACGAGGTTGCCGCGCAGATCGAGGCGTGTCGCCGCAGCGACGGCGGGCTCGGCATGAATGCCAAAGCTGTGATAACGCCCGAAATTTCTCAGTTCGATATTGAGCTGCGTCAGGCTGAAAGGAGCAGCGCCGCGCAATTCGTCATGCCATGTCACCCTGGCATCGCGCACGACGATGCGCCCCTGCGCCAACAGCCAGCGGGCAAAGCCCCCCTCCTCGCCCGTCGTGACGAGCGGCAGGCCGGCGATTTGAATCGCACCCGCGGCATCGCGACGGATGTCGAGTTGGGGGGCGGCGATTTCGAGCCGATGCAGGCGCAGGTCGAGGATGAGCAGCGACGACCAGCCGATTTCGGCTTCGACATGGTCGAGATGGAGGGCCGGGCGACCGTCTCGGTCATGAATCTGCAGTCCGCGCAAGGCCAGGCGGGGATGCAGGCCCGGCCATTCGGCCGACATTGCGGCGACCTTTACCGGCAAACCGATCGCGGCGCTCAGCTCCCGCTCCAACAATGCCTGCTGGCCCGCGAGTTGCGGCATCAGGACATGGCGGCCGACGAGTATCAGCAGGCCGGCGGCAAAATACAGGATCAGCAGCAGGCGTCCCGCCCAGCCGAGGATGCGGCGGACGAAGCCGGCAGGGGGTGAGGAAGACGCGGGCAAGGGCAAGGGGGAGGGCTAGAATGCGGCAGTCTGCAAGGCCACGACGGCCAATGAATATTCCGGCAAATTCTAATCCATGACTCCCGTCCCCTCCCCGGTCGAGTTCTCCCGATATCTGACGCGCCTGCTGCAGGCCCGCCCGGAACTGGCCTGCGAAATGGCGGCCGGCAGCACGCCGTTGTCCGCACCGCTGATCCAGGCCTGGCTGTCCGTTCCGCCCCTCGATGAAAATACCCTCAAGCCAGTGCTGCGCCGCCTCAAGCAACGCGCCATGGCCCGTATCGCCGGGCGCGACCTGTCGGGACAAGCCGACCTCGCCGAAGTCGTCGAGAGCATGACGCTGGTGGCCGATGCGGCGGTCGCCGCCGCGCTGGCGACGACCGAAACGGCGCTGATCGCCCGCTACGGCACGCCCCGCAACGCCGCCGGCGAACGGCAGCAGATGATCGTCATCGGCATGGGCAAGCTGGGCGGCCGCGAACTCAATGTCTCCTCCGACATCGACCTGATCTTCGTCTATCCCGAAGATGGCGACACCACGGGCAACAATGAGGGCGCGCGCAGCATCTCCAACTTCGAGTTCTTCACCCGCCTCGGCAAGGGGCTGATCAACGCGATCGCCGAAATCACCGGCGACGGCCAGGTGTTCCGCGTGGACATGCGGCTGCGGCCCAACGGCGACTCCGGCCCGCTGGTCTGCTCGTTCGACATGCTGGAAAACTATTTCATGACGCAGGGCCGCGAGTGGGAACGCTACGCCTGGATCAAGGCGCGCCCGATGACCCCGGTGACCGGCGAACGCTGGGACGAACTGGAGGCCATCCGCCGTCCCTTCGTCTTTCGCAAGTACCTCGACTTCGGCACCATCAATGCGATGCGCGACCTGCACGCCCAGATCCGCCGCGAAGTGGCCAAGAAGGACATGGCCAACAACGTCAAGCTCGGCCCGGGCGGCATCCGCGAAATCGAATTCATCGCCCAGGTCTTCCAGCTGATTCGCGGCGGCCGCGACCTGCAACTGCAGATCAAGCCTACCCTTGAAGTACTGAAGCGGCTCGTCGATCGCGACCAGCTCGAACTGGATGCCGTGGTCGAACTGTCCACCGCCTACCGTTTCCTGCGCCGGCTCGAACATCGCCTGCAGTACCTCGACGATGCGCAGACCCACATGCTGCCGGAAAATGCCGAAGACCAGCAGCGGGTCGCCCGCGCGATGGGCTTCGCCAACTACGAAGCCTTGCTGATGGAACTGGACGACCACCGGCAAACCGTGGCACGCCATTTCGAAGCCGTATTCGCCGCCCCGAACGAGCAGGGGCAGGATCTGGACGGCGTCTGGTGCGACGATGCCGATACCTGCGGCGAGGCGCTGCAAAAAGTCGGCTTTGGCGGGACGGCGGAACTGTCCGCACGCCTGGCCGCCATCCGCAACGGCAGCCGCTACCAGTCGATGAGCGAACAGGCCCGCAGCCGCTTCGATGCGCTCGTGCCGCGCGTCATCCAGTCCGCCGCCAGCGCCGCACACCCCGACGCGACGCTCTCGCGCATGCTCGACCTGCTGGAAGCCATCGGCCGGCGTTCGGCCTATCTCGCCTTGCTGCTGCAGTACCCGCAGGCGCTCGAACAGGTGGCGAAAATCGCCGGGGCTTCTTCCTGGGCCGCCGAATACCTGCTGCACCATCCGATCCTGCTCGATGAACTGCTCGACCCGCGCCTGCTGCAAATGGCACCCGACTGGGCCGCTTTCCGCCAGCAACTGATCGAGCAGACCGATCCGCTCGAACCCGATACCGAAGAGCAGATGGACGCCCTGCGCGAGGCCCACCACGCGCAGGTATTCCGCCTCGTCAGCCAGGACATCGCCGGTCTGCTCACGGTCGAGAAGCTGTCGGACCACCTGTCCGAACTGGCCGATATCCTCGTCGGCCGCACCATCGAACTGGCGTGGCGCAAGCTGCTGACGAAGCACCGGGAAGCGCCCGCCTTCGCCGTCATCGGCTACGGCAAGCTCGGCGGCAAGGAACTGGGCTACGCATCCGATCTCGATCTCGTCTATCTGTTCGACGACGCCGATCCGAATGCCGCCCACACCTACGCCAAGCTCGGCACACGGCTCAATACCTGGCTGTCGTCGCGAACCGCCGCCGGCATCCTGTTCGAGACCGACTTGCGGCTGCGACCCAACGGCGATGCCGGCCTCGTCGTCTCGTCGCTCGACGCCTTCCGCAAGTACCAGCTGGAAAACGCCTGGGTATGGGAACACCAGGCGCTGACCCGGGCGCGCTTCGTGGCTGGCGATCCGGCCATCGGCGTCGCCTTCGAGGCGATCCGCCGCGAGATCCTCTGCCAGCGTCGGGACACCGGGAAACTTCGCACGGAAGTGCTGGCGATGCGCCACAAGATGTCCGACAACCTGGCTAGCCGCGGCCATCAGGAAATCTTCGACCTCAAGCAGGATTTCGGCGGTCTGGTCGATGTCGAGTTTGCCGTGCAGTACCTGGTCCTCGCCCATGCCTGCGATCACCCTCAGCTCACCGGCAACCTCGGCAACATCGCCCTGCTGCGCATCGCCGCGGAATGCGGGCTGCTCCCGTCCGATCTCGCCACGGCGGTGGCCGATGCCTATCGCGAATACCGCCGCCTGCAACACCTGCGCCGTCTCAACAATCTCGACAGCCGCGTCGATGCAGCCCCCCATGCCGCACGCATCGCCGCGGTGCGCGCCCTCTGGAACCACGTCTTCGGAGAACACTGATCATGCCCGTCAACTACGTCACTCCCGCTCCCGAGCAGCTTCATCCCGTCGCCGGCGTGCGCCTCGGCGTCGCCGAAGCCGGCATCCGCAAGGCCAACCGCCGCGACCTCACCCTCATCGAACTCGCCCCCGGCAGCCGCGTCGCCGGCGTGTTCACCAGGAACCGCTTCTGCGCCGCGCCGGTGCATGTCTGCCGACAGCATCTCAAGCAGGAAGGCATCCGCGCGCTGGTCATCAACACCGGCATCGCCAACGCCGGCACCGGCGAACCGGGCATGGAAACCGCCCGCCAGAGTTGTGCCGCCGTCGCCAAGTTGATGGACATCGCCGCCGCGCAAGTGCTGCCCTTCTCCACCGGCGTGATCCTCGAACCACTGCCGGTTGAGCGCCTGAAGGCCGGCCTGCCGGCGGCGCTGTCCGCGCTGAAAATCGACGGCTGGCACGACGCCGCGCACGCCATCATGACCACCGACACCGTCGCCAAGGCCGCCAGCCGAAAAGTCGGCGCTGGCGAGACGGCGGCCACCATCACCGGCATCTGCAAAGGCGCCGGCATGATCCGCCCCAACATGGCGACCATGCTCGGCTTCATGGCCACCGATGCGACCATCAGCCAGCCGATGCTGGAGCGCCTGGTCAAGGAGGCCGCCGACGAATCCTTCAACTGCGTCACCGTCGATGGCGACACCTCGACCAACGACTCCTTCGTGCTGATCGCCACCGGTCAGGGCGCGGCGAAATTCGAGACCGTTGATGCACCGGGCTGGCCCGAATTCAAGCAGGCGGTGATCGACGTCGCCCGTGAATTGGCGCAAGCCATCGTGCGCGATGGCGAAGGCGCGACGAAATACATCGAAATCGCCGTCGAGGGCGGGCGCACGGTCGCCGAGTGCAAAGCTGCCGGCTATGCGATCGCGCATTCACCGCTGGTCAAGACGGCGATGTTCGCCTCCGACCCCAACCTCGGCCGCATCCTCGCCGCCATCGGCTATGCCTGGAACATCGACCCGGCGCTGGCCGACCTGGACGACACCAAAGTAAAGGTCTGGCTCGGCGATACCCTGGTGGCCGAAAACGGCGGACGGGCCCTGAGTTACCGCGAAGAAGACGGTGCCGCCGCCATGAAGCCGGCCGAAATCACTATTCGTGTCGACCTGGGGCGCGGCAACCAGCAGGCAAAGGTCTGGACCTGCGACTTCAGCTACGACTATGTCAAAATCAATGCCGACTATCGCAGCTGACGCCTTGTCTACCCTTCGGGTACGTTGATGCACAAACGCTTGAACCCCTCTGAAATTGCCCGCGAAGCCATCAAGCAATTGGCCGAGCGTCACTTGTCGCCGACGCCCGCCAACTACCAGATGTGCTACAACGAGATCGCCCGGCTACCGAATGTGGCCGGTTTTCCCGAGGGGAATCTGCGACAGGTCGCCCAGGCCTTGAACGCCACGCATCCCGAGCAGCAAAAATATCTCGACCAACTCGACAAGGCCATCAATCACCACAGCTGGCACGGCGTGGTAGCGGCGATCACCGCCTTCGGCAAGGCAGATGGCGCAGGCGCCCGAACCGATCTGCGCACGGCCGGCATGACCGGGATGGCCGGCGCCGAAGTCCCGGCATACCCGTTGCGCAAGGATCTGCTCGACCGGCTGGCACAAACGATCGAGTATTTGCGACCGTTGCTGGGCAACGATGACGAGCGCGTCGGTGAATTGGTCGATGCGCTGTTGCTGACGCTGCGCGATGCAGGAGCAAACGCACAAGCGATCCAGACCGAACTGACCCTCTTCAACCAGCGCCTCAGGTTCGTCGCAGAGGAACAGGCGGAAATCAAGCATGCGCTGCTGAAGCTGCTGCAACTCGTCATCGACAACATCGGCAAACTGGTGATGGACGATGCCTGGGTCGATGGCCAGATCGATGCTCTTGCGGAAGCGGTCAAGACGCCGCTGAATCTGCGTCGCCTCGACGACGTGGAACGCCGTCTCGAGGACGTCATCGCCAAGCAGGCGGAAATCAAGCAGCGTTACCTCGATGCGCAAGAAGACATGCGCGAACTGCTGGGCGCCTTCATTGCCTGGCTGGCGTCCATGAACGCATCCAGCACCGCCTATCAGCAGAAGCTGGAAGCAGGCGCGATGCGCATCGAGGGCGTTAGAACCCTCGATGAGCTATCGCCCGTACTGAAAGACGTCATCGAAGCCACCCGGGGCATGGTCGAAAATACGGCCAAGGCCAGCCGCGAAATTCACGCGCTGCAGGAAAAGGAAGCCGCGACAGCGGCAACCATCGAGCAGCTTCACACCGAGCTGGCGAATACCAGCGCCATGGCGCGACACGACCCGTTGACACAAGTCCTGAACCGCAAGGGGCTCGACGAAGCATTGGCGAAAGAAATCGCCTTGATGCGTCGCAGCGACATGCATCTCACGCTGGCGGTGCTGGATATCGACAACTTCAAGCAACTGAACGACCGGCTGGGCCACAAGGCCGGAGACGCCGCCCTGATCCACCTGGTCGACGTGATCCAGGAAAACCTGCGGCCATCGGATTCACTGGCCCGCTATGGCGGCGAGGAATTTGTGATCCTGATGCCCGATACCGCGCGTGACGAAGCCCATCAGGTCATGGTGCGCCTGCAGCGCGAACTCACCCGCCGTTTTTTCCTGGCGAACAACGAAAAGATCCTGATTACCTTCAGCGCCGGGGTCGTCGCCCTGGCGCCTGACGAAACCAGCGAAGCAGCGATCGAGCGGGCCGATCACGCCATGTATCTGGCCAAGCGCGCCGGCAAGAATCGCGTCGTCAGCGCCTAAACAAAGCAAGCCCCAGACGATCGACGCAGGACGTTCAGTCCGTCACTTCAGCCCGGTTACGGCCCTTGTGCTTGGCCTGATAAAGGCGCGCATCGGCACTACGGAACATGTCGGCAATGCGGCCTTCGGCCATATCGAGATGGGTGCCACCGACGGAAATCGTCACCCGCCCCCACTGCGCATTCAATTCATGCGGCAGCGCGAGGCCGCTGACGGTTTCGACAAGCGCAGCGGCCATGCCGGCGATCGTCGCCGACATGATGGCAGGCATGATGACCGCGAACTCCTCACCGCCATAGCGGGCGGCGAAGCTGTTGTCCAGCGATTCGGCCAGATCGGCCGACCCGACCGTTGTGGCTATCGCGCTGGCGACGGCGCGCAGGCAGTCATCGCCGGCCTGATGACCATAGTGATCGTTGTATTTCTTGAAGTTGTCGATATCGATCATCAGGATGCCGAAAGGCTGCCTCAACCGGACCGCCTCGGCCCAGGCGACGTCGAGACGCATGTCCATGTAGCGACGATTGCACAGGCCGGTGAGGCCGTCGCGGCTGGCCTGCTCGGCAAGTTTGGTGTTGGCAACCGCAAGATGATGGCGCAAGGCGGCAATGCGCGCCATGGCTTTCATTTTGGCCTGCAACACCGTTTCCGGCACCGTTTTGGATATGAAATCGTCGCCTCCGGCCTCGATCGCGGTCACCAGGTTTTCCGCGGTATCCGAGGCAGTGAGAAACAATATTGGCGTCCAGGCCCACTGCCGGGTCGCCTCATGCGCGCGGATGCGATTGGTGGCTTCGAAGCCGTTCATGACCGGCATTTCGATATCCATCAACACCAGATCCCACGTGGAACCAATAAATTTATCGACCGCCAGCGCACCATTTTCGGCAATATCCACATCGTGACCAAACGAGGCCAGCCGCGATGCCATCACGGCAGCGATCGCGCGGGAGTCTTCAACCAGCAGAATTTTCATGGCAAGGGACCGGATCCAGCACAAGGCCGCCATTATCAACCTATTGCGTTAGTTTTACATGACATCCGCCATGAACCTCGTCTTCCTCGGCCTGGGCTGGGTTGCCTACGCCAGCCTGCATTCGCTGCTCGCCGCATTGGGTTTCAAGACATGGGTCACGCGCCGCTGGCCGGGGTTCGCACCCTATTTCCGGCTTGCCTACAACCTCCAGTCGGTCTTCCTGCTGCTGCCGCTGCTGTGGGCAACTTACGCGCTCCCCGGCGACTGGCTCTGGCGCTGGAGCGGCGGCTGGGCCTGGCTGGCGAACGGACTGGCGTTCGCCGCCCTCGCCGGCTTCCTGTTCTCGAGCGGCAGCTATGACATGGGCGAGTTCCTCGGCCTGACACCGCTCAGGAAAAGGCGCCGCGACGCGGCCGAGCACGACGGCTTCCGCCTCTCGCCATTGCATCGACATGTGCGGCATCCATGGTATGCGCTCGGCCTGGTGCTGATCTGGACGCGCGACATGAACGGCCCTCTGCTGGTGTCCGCGCTGGCGATCACGCTCTACCTCATCATCGGATCGCGACTGGAGGAGCGCAAGCTCGAAGCGCACTTCGGCGCAGCCTATCGGGAGTATCGCGAGCGTGTACCCGGGCTGGTGCCGCTGCCATGGAAATCACTCTCGGCAGACCAGGCGGAAGAACTCGTACGCCGCACGAGAAAAGACGCGCGCGTGTTGCGCGACACCTTCGAGGAATAGTCGCGCATGAAAGTCGGGCAAAGGTTATCGGGCTCTTCCTGCCGGCTCACGCCGACTTTTCAGTGCAGCGTCCTGGGCATCGCCAGCACGAACTCCGAGATCACCGCTTCGAAGCGCGTGCCGTCCTCGGCGACCATCTGGTAGCTACCCTTCATCGTGCCGACCGGGGTGGCGAGCGGGCAGCCGCTGGTGTATTCGAAAGCTTCGCCGGGTTGCAGCATCGGCTGATGCCCTACCACGCCCAGTCCGCGCACCTCTTCCACCTTGCCGTCGGCATCGGTGATGATCCAGTGGCGGGAGATCAATTGCGCGGCAATGGTGCCGACGTTCGCGACCTTGATGGTGTAGGCGAAGAAGTAGCGATCTTCGGCGGGATCGGATTGTTCCGGCATGTATTGCGTCGCCACCTCGATGGCGATCTCGTATTTTTTCGCTTCGGCCATGTTGGGATAGATGCTTATAGCTGTTATCAGAAAATATTAGCCGGCCTGATAGGCGGCGCCGCTAGAATCGTTGCAGTCGGAATTCATTCTAATTGAACTCATCGAGGAGTCTCCAATGGCTTACCGCATCGCCCCGTCCATCCTGTCCGCCAACTTCGCCCGCCTTGGCGAGGAAGTCGACGACGTGCTCGCCTCCGGGGCCGACATCGTCCACTTCGACGTCATGGACAACCACTACGTGCCGAACCTGACGATCGGCCCGCTGGTCTGCGAAGCGCTCAGGAAGCATGGCGTGACCGCCCCCATCGACGTGCACCTGATGGTCAAGCCGGTCGATCGCATCATCCCCGACTTCGCCAAGGCCGGCGCCACTTACATCACCTTCCACCCGGAAGCTTCCGAGCACGTCGACCGCACCATCGGCCTGATCAAGGAAAACGGCTGCAAGGCCGGCCTCGTGTTCAACCCGGCCACCCCGCTCGACGTGCTCGAATACACGCTCGACAAGCTCGACATGGTGCTCTTGATGTCGGTGAACCCCGGCTTCGGCGGCCAGAAGTTCATCCCCTACGTGCTCGACAAGGCGCGCGCCGTGCGCAAGATGATCGACGACCGCGGCCTCAAGGTCGAACTGGAGATCGACGGCGGCGTCGGCCCGGCCAACATCGCCGAAGTGGCCCGCGCGGGCGTCGATACCTTCGTCGCCGGCTCGGCCGTCTTCGGCAAGCGCAACGCTGCCGACCCGAACCGCTACAACAGCATCATCGGCGAGATGCGCGCCGCGCTTGCGACGGTGAAATGATCAAGGCGGTCCTCATCGATCTTGACGGCACGCTGCTCGACACCGTGCTCGACCTGCATGCCGCCGCTTGCGGCATGCTCGCCGATCTTGGTCGGCCGCCGGTCGCCGTCGAGGACATCCGTGCCTATGTCGGGCGCGGTATCCCCAATCTGGTCAAGCGCGTGCTCGCCGGCAAGCTCGAAGCGGCGGATGATCCCGCCCCGCCGCCGGCCGACGCGCTGGCCAGCTTCAAGAAGCACTACGAGCATTTCAACGGCCGTGCCGCCAAGCCTTTCCCCGGTGTAATCGAAGGGCTCGACGCCTTCAAGGCCATGGGCCTGCCGCTGGGCGTCATCACCAACAAGGCGCAAGCCTTCACGGTGCCCCTGCTCGAACGCACCGGCCTGATGCCCTACATGAGCGTCGCGGTGGCCGGCGACCGGCTGCCGAAGCCGAAGCCCGACCCGATGCCGCTGGTCTGGGCTTGCGGGCGTCTGAACGTCTCGCCGGCCGAGACCTTGATGATTGGCGACTCGGTGCACGATTTTCACGCCGGCAAGAATGCCGGTTGCAAGGTCTTCCTCGTGCCCTACGGCTACAACGAAGGTCAGGATGTGCGGGGGCTGGCGGCCGATGCTATAGTCGCCAGCCTCTTCGAAGCCGCACAGCACATCCCGTCTCTCTCATGAACGAAGCCGATTTCGACCAGCTCGCCCAGCAAGGCTACAACCGCATCCCCGTCACGCTCGAGACCTTCGCCGATCTCGATACGCCACTGTCGATCTACCTCAAGCTCGCCGAAGGTCCGCATTCCTACCTGCTCGAATCCGTGCAGGGCGGCGAGCGCTTCGGCCGCTATTCGTTCATCGGCCTGACTACGCCGACGCGTATCGCCGTCAGCGGTTCGACGATCCTTCTGCTCTCCGGCAACCGCGTCGCCGAACGCCGCGAACACACCAATCCGATGTCCTTCGTTTCGGAGTTCATGGCGCGCTTCAAGGTGCCGGACATTCCCGGATTGCCCCGTTTCTGCGGCGGTCTCGTCGGCTATTTCGGCTATGACACGGTGCGCTACGTCGAGCCAAAGCTGGCCGACACGAAGAAGGCCGACCCCCTGGACGTGCCCGACATCCTGCTGTTGCTTTCCGAGGAAATCGCCATCGTCGACAACCTCTCGGGCAAGCTCACCCTCGTCGTCTTCGCCGAACCCGGCTTCCCCGGCGCCTGGAAGCACGCGCAAGCCCGCCTCCGGGAACTGCTCGCCAAGTTGCGGGCGTCCGTCCGCTTGCCGGCCGACGCCGCCGCCGTCCCGTCGGCGCCGACTTTTGAATTCTCCGAAGAGGACTTCAAGGCCGCCGTGCGCAAGGCGAAGCAGTACATCGTCGACGGCGACATCATGCAGGTGGTGCTGTCGCAACGCATGAGCAAGCCCTACGCGGCCAGCCCGCTGGCGCTCTACCGGGCGTTGCGCACGCTGAACCCGTCGCCCTACATGTTCCTGTTCGACTTCGGCGACTTCCAGGTCGTCGGCGCGTCGCCCGAGATTCTCGTCCGTCTCGAAGGCGATGGCGAAATCCGTCGCATCACCGCCCGCCCGATCGCCGGCACACGCAAGCGCGGCGCCACGCCCAGCGAGGATGCCGCGCTCGCCGCCGACCTGCTGGCCGACCAGAAGGAGCGCGCCGAACATCTGCAACTGCTCGACCTCGGCCGGAATGACGTCGGCCGCGTCGCCAAGATCGGCACGGTCAAGGTCACCGACAGCTACCTCATCGAGCGCTACTCCCACGTCATGCACATCGTCTCCAACGTCGAGGGCGAACTGAAGGACGACGAAGGCCCGGTCTCGGTGCTCAAGGCCACCTTCCCCGCCGGTACCGTTTCCGGCGCGCCCAAGGTGCGGGCGATGGAAATCATCGACGAACTGGAGCCGACCAAGCGCGGCATCTACGCGGGCGCCGTCGGCTACCTCGGCTTCAACGGCGACATGGACCTCGCCATCGCCATCCGCACGGCGGTGCTGAAGGATGGCCGCATCCACGTGCAAGCCGGCGCCGGCATCGTCGCCGACTCGGACCCCGACAGCGAATGGCAGGAAACGCTCAATAAGGCGAAAGCGCAGCTGCGCGCCGCCGAGATGGCCGAGAGCGGACTCGACACGCGCTTCGAGTAGTCACGGCCAACTCGCCAATACTCGCCAATACTCGCCAATACTCGCCAATACTCGCCAACGCCTATGCCGTCAGGGTGAGTGAGGTTCGGGCGGTTCGCCGTTCCGCCCGGAACAGAGCCATTGGGCGAGAGTCCGTTCCAGACTCGATGCATTGACCGGCTTGGTCATGAAGTCGTCCATGCCGGCCGCAAGACACTGCTGCCGGTCGTCATCGAAAGCACCGGCGGTCAGCGCGACAATCGGCAGGCGCTGCCGTCCGGTTTCCATTTCCCAGGCGCGGATCCGTTGCGTTGCCGTGATGCCGTCCATGACCGGCATATGGATATCCATCAGCACCAGACAGGGCCGCGCCCCGGTTTTCACAATTTCCAGCGCCTCGCGTCCATCCCCCGCACACACGGAATCCACCCCCAGCTTCTTGAGGAGTGACACCACGACCTTGCAATTGGTGGCCAGGTCTTCGACCACCAGTACATGCCCCTTGAAAACTGGCGCGTTCGTCCGGTCGGCGGCAAGCACCTCGGGGTCGGCATGGCGAACCTGCACGGCCCTGTCGAGGAGACCGACGCGGACACGAAACCAGAAACGCGAACCCTGCGCCGGCGCACTCTCCAGGCCGACCGTACCGTCCATCAGTTGGGCCAGACTGCGCACGATGGAGAGCCCCAGGCCCGAGCCGCCATATTCGCGCGTGGTCGAATTGTCGGCCTGGGTGAACGGCTGAAACAGCTTCGCCTGTTTTTCCGCCGGGATGCCGATGCCACTGTCGCAAACCGCGAATTCGATCAGGGCATGTCCGTCGTGCTCTTCGACGAGCGCGCCTTCGATCCGCACGAAGCCGGAATGCGTGAACTTGATGGCATTGCCGACAAGGTTGGCGAGCATCTGCCGCAAACGGATGGCATCCCCCGCATAAATCCAGCCGGGCGGCCCTTTCCAGAGTGCCTCGAATTCAAGCCCGTTTGCCCGAGCGGCGTGGAGAAACAGGCTGGCCGTGTCGTCGAGCAATTGCCGCGGATCGAAAGGTGCGATCGACAGCTCCATCTTGCCGGCCTCGACCTTCGACAAATCGAGGATGTCGTTGAGCAGCGCCAGCAGGGTCTGGCCGGAATCGAGAATGGTGCGGGCATATTCCTCCCGTTCTTCGTCCGTCGTGCGGCCATCCATGAGCAGCAACTGAGCCATGCCGAGGATGCCGTTCATCGGTGTGCGGATCTCATGCGACATGGTCGCCAGAAAGCGGCTCTTCGCCTGATTGGCCTGATGGGCCTCGGCTATCGCCAGCGAGAGTTCGTGCGTGCGCTGCTGTACGAGCGTTTCGAGGTTTTCGCGATATTGCCCCAGCTCGCGGTCGCGCGACTGCAACGCATCGATCATATCGTTCAGGCCGCGCCCCAGTCGCGCGATCTCGTCATTGCCGTGCGCCTCGAATCGCTCCGCGAGATCGGCATGCGCCCGAATGCGCGAGACCAGGTCGCTCAGCGCCTCCACCGGTGCCGACAGGCGTTTCGCCATCCGCTGCGCGAACCATAGCGACAATGCCAGCGCCAGCAAGAGGGCAAGACCGGTTTCCACCGCGGAACGCGCCGCGGTCTGGCGCATGGCCTCCAGCGAGGCGACAAGCTCGACAAGGGCGGTCGCAGCCTCGCCTCCCGGAATCGCCGACCGCACGATCAGCCAGTCATCGGCGAAATACACGTCACCCGACACGCGCATGCCCGGGGGCATGGCTGCGGTGCCCAGGCGCTCGGCCGTACCGGGGCGGACATATTCGGCAAACACATTCTCCTCGCGGCCGGTCAGCACGCGTGCCCGATGGATGATCGGGTTCGATTCGGCCACCGCGAGCAGGCGACGCGCTTCGGTACGGTCCTGAAAGGCCAGCGCCGCCTGGCTGTTGGTGGCGATCAGGCGGGCCTGCGCGATCAGCGAATCCGACCATTCGTGGCGAATCAGGCGCTGCTGCTGGTAGATGGTCAGCGTGAACACCATGATCAGCGCCACCAGCAGGCCGCTCGCCGCCAGCAGCATCAACTTGCCGCGAATGGTCTGCGGATACAACCGGTGCAACGCTGGCCAGAAACTCACGGTTCGATCACCTTGGACAACCGGAGCAGTTGGGCATTGAACTCGATGCCCTGGCGTTGTGCCGCCCGCCGGTTGATCAAAATGCTGATCGCACTGCCTTCGTTGGGCAAGGCGAACTCCACCATGCCGCCCGCTTGCGCAAACCCCTCGATATCGGAAACGGTGACGACAGGGAATGGCCCGATGCGTCTAAAGACGGCGCCAATGTCGCGGGCCTCGCTGCGGCTGATGAAGACGAATTCACAGCCGGCCGCTTCCTCCGGACGGGCCAGGTGCCGAAAGCTAACCCTCCGCCCATCGAGCGTCGTTTGCGCCAATTTATCCAGCGCGTTGCCGAAGGAGTTGCTGCCGATCAGGCACAGCGTCAGAGGCCCCGTCCTGTCGGCATCCGGACGATAGACGAAGTGGGGCAGCTTGAAGAGCAAAGCGGATTTCAATGCGTATTCCGGCACCGGCGCGGTCTGCGCCAATAGCTGAGCACTGGCGGCCGCCATCAGCAATAGCAGATATTTCAAACCTCGCCGCATCGCCCGAACGATCTCAGAAGCGATACTCGAACGAAGCCATCCAGCTGCGCGGCTGTTGCGGCATGTCCCAGAAGGTGCGGCTGGCAGATCCGTGTGCGGCGTAATAGCGTTTGTCGAACAGGTTGTACACATCGAGCCACAGCGTGGCTCGGCCATCCAGCAG
>CAYNCH010000004.1:0-22169 GCA_964395815.1 uncultured Methyloversatilis sp. | reverse complement strand
CCTCGGCGTGTTCGCCCTGTTCATGCTGGCGCCGATCGTCGTCAGCCTGGTCGGCAAGTTGCTCAAGCGCCGCTATCCCGAAACCACGCCGGGCATGATCCAGCAGATTCCGCCTTACGCGCTGCCGACCGGACGCGCGCTACTGGCCGGCACCTGGGAACGCAGCCGCGACATCGTCACCATCGTGCTGCCATTGCTGGTCGCCGGCAGCATCGTGCTGGCACTGCTCGCCCATTTCGGCGCCGACGCCTGGATCAACCTCGCGCTGACGCCGGTCACCAGCTGGTGGCTCGGCCTGCCCGTCGTGCTCGGCGTGCCGATCCTGTTCGGCGTGCTGAGGAAGGAATTGTCGCTGCTGATGATCTTCCAGGCACTGGGCACGCAGGAGCTCGAAGGTATACTGGACACCACGCAGATCGCCACCTTCCTCGCCTTCCTGACGTTCTACGTGCCCTGCGTGTCCACCTTCGCGATGATGCTCAGGCTGCTCGGCCGACGCGAAGCCTTCTTTTCGGTGGTGCTGTCGGTCGGCGTGGCACTGGCGGTCGCGCTCGCGGTACGGCTGCCGCTGGAAGTGATTTTCTAGGGGGCTAGCCCGGCCGGGGGGCGCCGAGATAGCGCGGTGGCTCGAACAGCGAGTCGATCACCACCTGCTTCACCTCGGGATGATCCGGCACCAGATACATCACCGGCATCAGCATCTCCTCGAAGATGCCGCGCAAGCTGCGGGCGCCGGCCCGGTACTCCATCGCCAGGTCGGCGATCTGCTCGAAGACCTGCGGCGCAATGCGCAACTCGGCACCCGCGCTGCGCAAGATGGCCTGGAACTGTTTGTAGAGTGCGTTCTGCGGCTCGGTCATGATGCGTACCATCGTCTCGCGCGCGAGCGGCTGAAGGCGCGCGACGATCGGCAGGCGGCCGGTAAATTCCGGAATCAGACCGAACTGGAACAGGTCGGTCGGCTTGACGCGCGCATTGAGGCGGTCGAGAACCTGCTGGTTGTCGTCCGCGCCGGTGGAAATGTAGCCATAGGCATGGTTATCGGCGAGGATCGCGTCGATACCGACGAAGGCCCCGCCGCAAATGAAGAGAATCGATGCGGTATCGAGATGGCGGCCGTCCTGAAGCTTGACCGGAGCGCCTTCCATGATCTTGAGCAGCGCGTGCTGGACGTGTTCGCCGCCGCGCACCGCCGATCCCCCCGCCTCCTGTTTCCGCAATTTGTCGATCTCGTCGATGAAGACGATGCCGCGCTGGGCACGGGCAACATCGCCACCGGCCTTTTCGATCAGGCGCAACAGGATCGCCTCGATCTCCGCATTTACATATTCGCTCTGCGCCAGCGAGGTGGCATTGCCGGTCACGAAAGGCACGCCGAGTGTCTGGGCGAGTGTTTCGCACAGCAATGTCTTGCCGGTACCGGTCGGGCCGATCAGCAGCACGTTGCTCTTCACGATATCGAGTCCGGTCGGCGCGGCCAACGCCAGCTTCTGGTAATGGGTATAGACCGCAACGGCCAGTTGCTTCTTGGCTTCGTCCTGGCCGACGACATGCCGGTCGAGGTGGGCGACGATCTGGCTGGGCGAGAAATTCATGAACGCTAGAATAGCAGCATGACTCCCTTGCTGGCGATGACCACCCTGCCCGATGCAGCGAGCGCCCGTGCGCTCGCCAGCGATCTCGTCGCGCTGCGGCTGGCCGCTTGTATCAGCATCCTCGCGCCCTGCCGTTCGGTCTATCGCTGGGACGGCAAGATCGAGGATGCCGAGGAAGTGCCCCTGCTGATCAAGACCACGGCGGAGCGCTATCCGGCGCTGGAGGACGCGATCCGCGCGCGGCATCCCTACGAACTTCCCGAGATCATCGCGGTCCCAATCGCGCACGGCCTGCCCGCCTATCTCGGCTGGATCGCCCACGAAACCACGGACTCATTTACCCAGGACACTCCATGATCCTCCGCCTTCTTGCCCTCTTCTGGTTGTCGCTGTTCAGCCACCTGTCCCTGGCCGACGAGCCGCTCGATCCCGAGCAGGCGTATCGCTTCTCCGCCCGCCTGCTCGACGCCCAGACCATCGAGGCGCGCTGGGAGGTGCAGCCCGACTACTATCTCTACAAGGGCAAGATCGCGTTCTCCGCCGCGGGAGCGACGCTCGGCACTCCCGAACTGCCCAGGGGCGAGGAGAAGGACGACGAATTCTTCGGCCGCGTCGAGACCCTGCGCGGCGCGGTGGTCGCCCGCATCCCGATCGCCTCGGGCGCCCCGCCCTTCACGCTGAAGGCGGAATCGCAAGGCTGCTGGGACGGCGGCGTTTGCTACCCCCCGCTGACGCAGGAGGCCAACATCACACTGGCCGCGATGTCCTCCAGTGCCGTCCCGCCGGCGCCGACTTTTGCGGCGGACAGCGCCGTGGCTCCCTCATCGACATCATCAGCCGCAGCTGCGGCGGGCAGCGGCGACGAATCCGGCGAGATCGCCAGGCTGCTCAAGGGCGCCAGTTTCTGGGTCGCCATCGTCACCTTCTTCGGCTTCGGCCTGCTGCTCTCGCTGACGCCCTGCGTCTTCCCGATGATCCCGATCCCCTCGGGCATCATCGTCAACCACGGCCACGCCGTGACGCACCTGCGCGCCTTCACGCTGTCGCTCGCCTACGTGCTGGGCATGGCGATCACCTACGCCGTCGTCGGTGTGGCGGCGGGTTTCAGCGGCACACTGCTCTCGGCCGCGCTGCAAAATGCCTGGGTACTCGGCAGCTTCGCGCTGGTGTTCGTCATACTGTCGTTCTCGATGTTCGGCTTCTACGAACTGCAGCTGCCGGGCGCTCTGCAATCGAAGCTGTCCGACACGGCGAACCAGCAGGGCGGCAGCCTCGGCGCCATCGCGCTGATGGGCGCGCTCTCGGCGCTCATCGTCGGCCCCTGCGTCGCCGCGCCGCTGGCCGGCGCACTGCTCTACATCGCCCAGACGAAGGACGCCGTGCTCGGCGGCCTCGCGCTGTTCGCCATGGGTCTCGGCATGGGCGCGCCGCTGCTCGCGGTCGGCGTGTTCTCGCGCTCCTTCCTGCCCAAGGCCGGCCCGGGGATGGAAGCGGTCAAGAAATTCTTCGGCGTCGTGCTGCTCGCCACCGCGCTGTGGCTCGTCTCGCCGGTGCTGCCGGGCTGGGCGGCGATGCTCGGCTGGGCCGCGCTGCTGATCGTGCCGGCGATCTACCTGCACGCGCTCGACCCGCTGCCGGCCAACGCGCACGGCTGGCAACGTTTCTGGAAAGGCATCGGCGTCGTCCTGCTGATCTACGGCACGGCGCTTCTGCTCGGCCTGCTTGGCGGTGCGCGCGACCCGCTGCAGCCGCTCGCGTTCCTGCGCGGGGCAACTGCGGCCGCCGTCTCGCCAGCGCCGACTTTCGAGAAGATCAAATCAGTCGCAGACCTCGACGCCCGCCTGGCCTCCTCCACGAAGCCGGTCATGCTCGACTTCTACGCCGACTGGTGCGTGAGCTGCAAGGAGATGGAAAAGTTCACCTTCGCCGATCCGCAGGTCGCCGCGAAGATGGTGCAGTTCACGCTGCTCAAGGCCGACGTGACCGCCAACAACGAGGATGACAAGGCGCTCCTCAAGCGCTTCGGCCTGTTCGGCCCGCCCGGCATCATCTTCTTCAAGGACGGCCAGGAAATCGCCGGCCTGCGCGTGGTCGGCTACCAGCCGGCCGACCAGTTCCTGCCGACGCTCGACAAGGCGTTGCGCTAATCTGAAGGGAGTTCCCATGTTCACCGGCATCGTCGCCACCACCGGCAAGATCACCCACATCCAGCCCCTCGAAAAGGGCCTGCGCCTCACCGTTGCCGCACCCGGCCTCGACCTCAAGGACGTCGCTCTCGGCGATTCCATCGCGCATAGCGGGGTGTGCCTGACCGTCATCGCCAAGCAGAAGGGTGCCTACCAGGTCGATGTCTCGCGCGAGACGCTCGACTGCACGGTCGGCCTCGACGCGCTCGGCGCGGAGGTCAACCTCGAGAAGGCGATGCGCCTGTCCGACTTCATCGGCGGCCATCTCGTCTCGGGCCATGTCGACGGTGTCGGCACGGTCGTCAAGTTTGAGCTGATCGGCGAGTCGCACGAACTGGTGATCAAAGCGCCGAAAAAGCTCGCCAAGTACATCGCGCGCAAGGGCTCGATCACGGTCGACGGCGTCTCGCTGACCACCAACAAGGTGAAGGACCGCACGTTCTCGATCAACCTGATACCGCACACGGTGCAGGTGACGACGCTCAAGCGCCTGCATGCCGGGGCGAAGGTCAATCTCGAGGTCGACCTGATCGCACGCTATGTGGAGCGGATGCTATGAGCGTCGCGTGCGCGGTGCCGTCCGCGAGGCGCCGCAGCGATCTCGGATAGCCGCTCATGTCCACGAGCGGGGCGCTGCCGCGAATCACGCCGGCGCGGCGCTGGACCTCCACGTCGGAAATCTCGGCGGCCCGGCTTGCCAGGCTCTGCTCCACCTTTTTCAGGTGGGACAGGCTGGTTTCGACGCGGAACCCCATGATCGGCTGCTGCCATCCGTCGGCATAGATGAGCCGCACGCGCGGAACAGAAAACCTGACCCGGCCGCCGAAGACATCCCGCAGGAAACGCCTGGGTGCCACGAGATCCTCTTCGGTCTGGCCGAGCATCACCAGCCCCTTGTTCGATACTGCGAACCGGGGCGCTTCATCGTCGGGCAGGTGATCCCGGGGTCATTCACTTGTTTCCAGCACTGCCGGATCGCATGATGTGCAGGGAAATCCTATCTTTAACTACCTGAAAAGATAAGCCATTATCTTAGAATCAGCTTGTTTCCTTTATGGATACAATCTGCCCGATATGGAGAGCAAGGATGGGGGTTGACCTGAATCTGCTGGCGGTTTTCGCGCGCGTGGTCGAAGCCGGAAGTTTTTCCGAAGCGGCAAGGCGCATGGAGACCTCGCGCTCGGTGGTGAGCAAGGCGGTGGCGAAACTCGAAAAATCCTTGGGGGCCCGCCTGCTTCACCGCACCACGCGCCACCTCAGCCTGACGGATATCGGCACGGCCGTCGCTGCCCACTGCACCCGCATGCTGGAAGAGGCGGATCAGGTCGTGCAGGTCGTCGGCAGCCTCAATGCCGAGCCACGCGGTGTGCTGCGCGTCAGTGCCTCGGTGGCATTCGGCACGCTGCACGTCGCCCCGGCGCTGGCCGATTTCCTGACCATGCATCCCGACCTGAAGATGGAGCTCACCATCACCGACCGTCTCGTAGACCTCGCTGAAGAGGGTTACGACATGGCGATCCGCGTCACCGGGGAGCCGCCGCTGCCGCTGGTGGCGCGCAAGCTGGCACCGGTGCGCCGCAAGTTGTGCGGCACGCCCGATTACTTCCGCCGCCGCGGCCTCCCGCTGACGCCGGCCGATCTGGTCAATCACAACTGCCTCGACTACACGCGCTCCGGCGAACAAGGCCAATGGCGCTTTACAGGGCCGCAGGGCGAGATAGCGGTACCGGTCACCGGGCCGCTTCACGTCGATGATGACGAGGCGCTCTCGCAGGCGGTGCTCGGCGGACTGGGCCTGGGGTTGCTGCCGACCTTCATCATCGGGAAGGCGCTGCAGGCGGGGCACTTGCAAGCGGTGCTGTCGGAATACATACCCGTCGAACGCCATGTTTATGCGATGTATCTGCCGACCCGGCACCTGCCATCGAAAGTACGTTCCTTCATCGATTTCCTGATCGCGCGGATCGGTCCCGAACCGTACTGGGATCGCGCGAATGACGGGCCTGCGCCGAACATGGACGGCTGACCCGGCCCACCATTGTTGCCCCAATGGCGACATGCTGATTCCGTCGGAACGGCTTATGCGGACACGACCGCTTCGGTAGCATGCGTCGCATGAACCCTGCCTTCACAAAAGACCCCCTATGGGCGGCCGATGCCGGCGAGCTGGTGATTGCGCTAGAAGATTACGGCCGCCTGCGCGAACTGACCGGCAACGACGCCCTGGCGGAAGAGCTCGATCGCGCGACCGTCGTGCCCGAGGAACGCATGCCGGACAATATCGTCACCATGAATTCGCGCTGCATCTACATCGACGAAAGCGCCGGGGTACGCCGTGAGGTCGAACTCGTGTACCCGGAGGAAGCAGACCCAGCCCGCGGCAAGATTTCGGTCATGGCGCCGGTGGGCAGCGCCTTGCTCGGCCTGTCGGTCGGGCGTGCGATCGAATGGGTGTTTCCCGATGGTCGGCCGCATCGCTTGCGTGTCGAACGCGTGCTTGCCCCAGCCGAATACTAGAGCGACCTGCCAGCCGCGGCAATTCGAATGCCATTGTCCGTGGGCGGTTCACGCGTGGAGATGCGGCCGTAAAGTCGGCAGTGGAGGCGCGCGCCGTTCATCCGCTTTGAATACAATGGGCGGCGATGACCCTGACCGGCAAACCTGCCCTCCCACTGGACGACGATCCCGCTGACGAGTTGCGGCGTACGCGTGCGCGGCTGGAGTCGGAAATCGCCACGCGGCAGGGTGTCGAGTTGCGGCTGGCGCAAGTGCAGTCGGCGTATGCGCGCTTCGTGCCGCCCCAACTGCTCGAACTGCTGGGCAAAGAGAGCATCCTCGACGTCGACTGGGGCAACCAGGCCGAGAAGAAGATGACGATCCTGTTCTCGGACATTCGCGGCTTCGCCTCAATGTCCGAGCGCATGTCGCCACAGCAGTGCTTCGATTTCATCAACGCCTATCTCAGCTTCATGGAGCCGGTGGTGCTGGCGCACGGAGGCTTCATCGATAAGTACATCGGCGACTCGGTGATGGCGCTCTTTCCGGCGCGCGGCGACGACGCGCTGCGCGCCGCGCTCGGCATGCTCACCCAGCTCGGGCAGTTCAATGCCCAGCGCTCCCTGCTGCAGAACGAGTTGCCGTTCGAGCACGGCGACCGGCGTGCCAGCGACGAAATCCAGATCGGCATCGGCATGAATTCCGGCCTGCTGATGCTCGGCGTGATCGGCGGCAGCAACCGCATGGAGGTCACCGTCATCAGCGACGCGGTCAACCTCGCCTCGCGGGTGGAGACGCTCACCAAGACCTACCACACACCGATTCTCATCACCCAGCACACGCTCAACAGCATCCGCCAGTCGGCCGACTTCTCGATCCGCTTCATCGACCGCGTACGCGTGCGCGGCAAGCATCTGGCGCAATCGATCTACGAAGTCTTCGATGCCGACCCGGCCCCGCTCAAGGCGGCCAAGCTCGCCAGCCGCGACACGTTCGAGGATGCGCTCGCGCATTACCATTTCCGCCGCATGGACGGTGCGCTGGCGTTGTTCAGCGACTGTCTGGAACACAACCCGGGCGATACGCCCGCCGCCGTCTATTGGCAGCGCTGTCGC
The DNA here is from genome assembly GCA_964395815.1 of uncultured Methyloversatilis sp. GTDB lineage: Bacteria > Pseudomonadota > Gammaproteobacteria > Burkholderiales > Rhodocyclaceae > Sulfuricystis. The sequence goes on along the minus strand of CAYNCH010000004.1, from coordinate 14,777 downwards.
CAGGCCAATCGCGACCGGCAGGCCGATGAGGGAGAGACCGACAGTGCCGCCCACTGGCGTTCCGAGTATCTGCTCGGCTTTCCAGCCCTCGACGAAATGCACCAGGTCATCTTCAGCCACATCGTCGCGTTGTCCGAAGCGCTGCAGCAGGAGTCTTCCGGCAACGCCGTCCAACTGGTGGGCAAGCTGCTCGAGTGGACCCGGGAACATTTCGAGTCGGAAGAGCGCCTCATGGAAGCACACGGCTACCCACGCTCACCGCTGCTCGAACATCGCCAGCAACACGTCAAGTTCCTCGAATTTCTCGCGGCCCTGGCCAGCGACATCCAGGGCGGCGAAACATCGGCCCTGCGTCTTGCCTTCCGCTGCCAGTTCCTGCTGCTCGACTGGTTCATCAGCCACATCAGCGTCACCGACCGCCACCTGGAGCGTTTCCTCGCCGCCCGCATCATGCCCGATGCGGCATGATGACATCCCGATCCGGAAGCGATCCACTAGAATGTTGCGATCTTCACCCGGGAGCCGTTCATGAAGGTCGTCATCATCGATGACACGCAGATCAACGTGACCCTGATGCAGGCGCTGGTGAACCGCATCGAGGGCTGCGAGGCCATCTGCTTCACCGAGTCCGCCGTCGCATTGCAGTGGTGCATCGACAACACGCCCGACCTCGTCATCGTCGATTACATGATGCCGGCCCCTGACGGCATGGAATTCATCCGCTGCTTCCGGTCGCATCCCGCCAAGGCCGAGGTTCCCGTCCTGATGGTCACCGCCGACCATGAAAAGGATGTGCGCTACCGCGCCCTCGAATCCGGGGCCAACGACTTCCTCACCAAGCCGGTCGATCGCATCGAATTCACCTCGCGCGTGAAGAACATGCTGGCGATCCGGCGCAGCCATCTGGCGCTCGTCGATCGCGCCGCGCTGCTGGCCGAGGAAGTTTACAAGGCGACCGCCGAAATCCGCGAACGCGAGCGCGAGGCCGTCTTCCGTCTCGCCCGGGCTGCCGAATTCCGCGATCCGGAAACCGGCGCGCACATCCAGCGCATGGCGCACTACTCGCAACTGATCGCCGGCACTCTCGGGCTCGACGAGCGCCAGCAGGACCTCATCCTCGAAGCGGCGCCGATGCACGATGTCGGCAAACTCGGAACGCCCGACATGATCCTGCTCAAGCCGGGCAAGCTGAGCGACGAAGAGTTCGCGGTGATGAAGCAGCATGCCACGATCGGCTGGGAAATCCTGCGCGATTCGGCAGCCCCCACGTTGCAGACCGCCGCCGAAATCGCCTGGACGCACCATGAAAAATTCGATGGCAGCGGCTATCCGCGCGGCCTCGCCGGCGAGGCGATCCCGCTGTTCGGCCGTATCGTGGCCGTCGCCGATGTCTTCGATGCCCTGACCTCGGCACGTCCCTACAAGCCGGCCTGGGAATTCGACCGGGCGTGGGACTTCATTGCCGCACAGAGGGGCACCCATTTCGATCCGCACTGCGTCGATGCCTTTCTCTCCCAGCGCGAAGCGGTACTCGCCATCCGCGCACGTTTCCGCGACCCGGACGAGGAATAAGATTCAAATCAGCGGCAGGGCCGGACCCAGTCGCTTCAATTCCGCGCGGGCCTGTTGCCAATCCGGATACAGACGTTCGACCGTCGCCCAAAACCGTGGCCCATGGTTCATCTCGACCAGATGAGCCGCCTCGTGGGCGATGACGTAATCGATCGGCGCCGGCGGCAGATGGATCAGCCGCCAGTTGAGGCGAATGCCGCTGCGAGCACTGCAACTACCCCAGCGCCCGCGGGCGGATGTCAGCGTCAAGGGCGGCAGCGGCCGATCGAGGCGCGACACCGTCGCGGCAAGGCGCGGCCGGAAATGTTCGAGCGCCCGGCGTTGCAAGGCGCGCCGTGCCAGTGCGGCCAGGTCGGCGGCGGGACGGGCCGCCAGCCACAACTGGCTGCCGGTTTCGCTGTGCGTGCCGTCGCCGGCCCACAGGCCGCGGTTGTTGCCGGCGGTCACCCGGACTTCCACCTCTGCGCCAAGCACCGGCAGGCGAGCGCCATCGTGAATCGGCACATGGCGGCGCGCCACCTGCCCTGCAAACTCGTCAAGCTTGGCCAGCACCCAGTCGCGATGGCTGGCGACGAAACACTCGATATCGGCCAGCGCAACACTGCGTGGCGCATTGACATGCAGGCCACGCTCATCGATGCGCATCGACAGCCGGCGACGGTCCCGGCGCAGACGGTAGGGCACCAGGCAGCCGGCGAGCAGCAGATGACGCGTTTCCCCAGCCGCGGCCGGAGTGGCGGGTGGCGGACGAAACAGCTCAAGTTGTGCGGTCAGCAGCGCCATCAGGCGCAGGCGAAGAGGTCGTCGCAGACCGGTGCGGAAACAGCGACGACCAGCGCTCGTTGCAATACCTGCGCGATTGTCGCGTCGGCCTGCTCGATCAGGCGCCAGTGGCAGCGCAGCAGCTCACCTTCACGCTTTGCCCAGTCGCCGCGCTTGCCGAAGGCCAGCACGATGCGCGGCAGCGGCCGTCCCGCCGGCACCGACTTTTGCACCATGGCGGAAAACAGGCGCTGCGCTTCGTCGCGCAGCCAGCTTTCAGCGGCATCGCGGACCTGGCGCGGGGTCGCAGCCGGCGGCAGCGGCAGGTGCAGCTCGTCGCCGGCGCGTTCGGGCAGGCGGCAGGCCGTATCGAGCACCAGCTTCAACCAGCCGCCGCGATAGGCGATCATCCCGCCGGCACCCCAGTGGGTGTCCGGTTCGGGTGCGGCAGCGTCAAGCCGCAGCTTGAGTTGCGGTGTGCGTGCCTTCATGCGTGTAACGATGGGGGCTGATGCGGCGCATCTCGGCCTCGACCCAGGCTTCGGCGGCGGCGTTCACCTGCTCGGCGGTTTTGCCGGCCGGATCGATCGCCGGACCGATGCTGACCGTCACCGTGCCCGGTGTCTTGATGAAAGCCTTGCGCCGCCAGCATTCGCCGGAATTGAGCGCCACCGGCACGACCGGCGCGCCCGAAGTCACGGCCAGATGGGCGCCACCGATCTTGTAGCGCCTGTGATGCCCCGGTGCGACACGCGTGCCTTCGGGGAAGATGACGATGCTGTAGCCCTCGTCGAGGCGTTTCTTGCCGCGCTCGGCGACCTGGTTGAGCGCCGCCTTGCCGGCGGCCCGGTCGATGCCGACGAAGGGCATCAGCTTGAGCCCCCAGCCGAAGAAGGGCAGCCAGTGCAGTTCGCGCTTGTACACGAAGGAGGTGAGCTGGAAGATCTCCTGCAGCGCGAAAGTTTCCCAGGCCGACTGGTGCTTGCTCATGATGATGCAGGGCGTCGCCGGAATGTTTTCCGTGCCGAGCACGCGCTGGTCGATGCGCAACAGCGAGCGCACCAGCCCCATGATCATGCGCACCATCGGCATGACGAAAAGTCGGCGCTGGCGGGACGGCCGCCAGAAAGTCAGCAGCAGGGCGAGCACGGTCACCACGACCAGCACCGAGAGCAGGAGCATGAACAGCATCGAACGCAGGAAGGTCATGGCGGGTCAGTTCGTCAGTTGCTTCACGGCGGCGGCGAGGTCGGCGAAGACCGGCGTGCCGGGCGGCAGGGCCGGGTCGGCCTTGGTCTTCTTGCCCTTGCCGGTCAGCACCAGCATGGGCTGGGCGCCTACTTCGAGGGCGGACTGCAGGTCGCGCAGGCTGTCGCCGATGACCGGTACCCCCGTCAGGCTGATGTTGTAGCGCGCCGCCACTTCCTTGAGCATGCCGGCTTTCGGCTTGCGGCAATCGCAGTTGTCCGCATTGGTGTGCGGGCAGAAGAAGATCGCGTCGAGGGTGCCGCCAGCATGGGCGACGGTCTTGATCATCTTGTCGTGGATGGCATTGAGCGTGTCCATGCCGAACAGGCCGCGGCCGATGCCGGACTGGTTGGTGCACACCACCACGCGCCAGCCCCACTGGTTGAGCCGCGCAATCGCCTCCGGACTGCCGGGCAGCGGAATCCACTCGTCCGGCGACTTGATGTAGAGGTCGGAGTCCTGGTTGATGACGCCGTCGCGGTCGAGGATGATCAGCTTGGAACCGGGCATGGTGCGATTATGTACTCAGGCGGGAAAGATCGGCAACGCGATTCATCGCCTGATGCAGGATCGCCAGCAGGCCGAGGCGGTTGTTGCGCAGCGCGGCGTCCTCGGCATTGACCATCACCGTGTCGAAGAAGGCATCTACAGGCGTTCGCAGCGCGGCCAGCACTTGCAGCGAGGCGGCGTAGTCGCCAGCGGCGAAGGCGGTGTCGGCCTGCGGTTTCACCGTATTCAAGGCTGCGAACAGGGTTCGCTCGGCATCTTCCTGCAGCAACCCGGCGTCGACCTGCGCCGTCACGTCGGCGCCGACTTTCTTGAGGATGTTGCCGACGCGCTTGTTCGCAGCGGCGAGGCTCGCGGCCTCGGGCAGCGCGGCGAAGGCGCGCACGGCGGCCAGACGCTTCGGGATATCACCGAGACGCTGCGGGCGCAGGCCGACGACGGCATCCACTTCCAGCGCCGAGTAACCCTGCTCCCTGAGGCTGCCGGCGAGGCGCTCGAAGAGAAAATCGGCCAGCGCACCCTGCGCTTCGTCCCCGACTTTGGCGGCAGCGAACAGGCCGGCCAGGTCGAGCGGCAGGTCCTTTTCGATCAACATGCGGATCATGCCCAGCGCGTGGCGACGCAGCGCGAAGGGGTCCTTGTCGCCGGTCGGTTTTTCGTTGATGCCGAACATGTCGGCCAGCGTGGTGATCTTGTCGGCCAGCGCCACGCACAGGCCGACATCACCGCGTGGCAGTTCGTCGCCGGCGAAGCGCGGCTTGTAGTGATCCTCGATGGCATCGGCGATCTCCGCCGGTTCGCCGTCGTGCAGGGCGTAATAGCGGCCCATGATGCCCTGCAGCTCGGGGAACTCGCCAACCATGTCGGTCAACAGGTCAGCCTTCGCCAGCACCGCCGCGCGGTCGGCGGCGTTGGCGAGTGCATCACCACCGAGTTTGTCGCCGATGGCGCGCGCCAGCGCGGCAACGCGCTCGACGCGCTCGCCCTGGGTGCCGAGCTTGTTGTGATAGACCACTTTCGCCAGACCGGGGATGCGGTCCATCAGCGATTTCTTGCGGTCCTGGTCGAAGAAGAACTTGGCATCGGCCAGCCGCGGGCGCACCACGCGCTCGTTGCCGCCGATCACGGCAGAGGCGTCGTCCGGACGGATGTTGCTGACAATCAGGAACTTGTTGGTCAGCTTGCCGTCCTTGAGCAGCGGGAAATACTTCTGGTTGGCCTTCATCGTCAGGATCAGGCATTCCTGCGGCACATCCAGAAACTCCGGTTCAAACTGGCAGGTCAGCACATTGGGCCGCTCGACCAGTGCGGTCACCTCGTCGAGCAGTGCCTCGTCGTCGATGGGCTGCAAGCCTTCCTTGGCTGCCGCCGCTTGCAGCTGCCTTTCGATCTCGGCACGACGCTCAGCGAAGCTGGCGATCACCGCGCCTTCGCTTTCCATCTGCTGCGCGTATAAATCCGCATCCTTGATCGACACGAGCAAATGCTTCGCCTCGAAGCGGTGGCCCTGCGTCTCGCGGCCGGCCGTCAGGCCGAGCACGGCGATCGGCACCACGTCGGAACCATGCAGCGCGACCAGCTTGTGCGCCGGACGCACGAAGTTCACGCTGCTCCAGCCGTCGGCGAGTTGATAGCTCATCACCTTCGGGATCGGCAACGTGGCCAGTGCCGCCTCCAGTGCGGTCTGAAGGCATTCCTGCAAGGTCGCACCGGGTACGACGCTATCGAGGAACAAGGCTTCGGCCTTGCCGTCCATCGCGCGTTTCAGATTCGGCACGACGGCAGCATCCTGTCCGAGCGCGGCGAGTTTCTTCAGCAGCGCGGGGGTTGGCTGGCCGCTGCTATCGAGAGCCACGGCCACCGGCATCAGCTTCTGCTGCACCGGCTTGTCGGCGGCTTTCGCGGCAACATGGGCGACATGCACGGCCAGGCGGCGCGGTGAAGCGAAAGCGGTCACCGTATCGTCATCGACTAGTCCGCTGGCCTTCAATTTGGCGACCAGCGTGGCGGCGAAGGACTCGCCGAGCTTCTTGAGCGCCTTGGGCGGCAGCTCCTCGACGAACAGTTCAACGAGCAGATTTTTCGTGGTCATGTCAGGCCGCCTTCTTCGCTGCTTGTTCGTTGAGTTTCGCCAGCACTTCCCCGGCATGTTCCTTCGGTGCCATCGGGAAGCCGAGGCGGGCGCGGCTCTCCAGGTAGGCTTGAGCGACGCTGCGCGCCAGGTTGCGGATGCGGCCAATATAGGCGGCGCGCTCGGTGACGGAGATGGCGCCGCGCGCATCGAGCAGGTTGAAGGTGTGCGCGGCCTTCAGGACTTGTTCATACGCCGGCAGCGCCAGTTGCTGTTCCATCAGGTGCTTCGCCTGCTTCTCGTGCGCCCCGAAGGCGTGCAGCAGGAACTCGACATCGCTGTGCTCGAAGTTGTAGGTGCTCTGCTCGACTTCGTTCTGGTGGAAGACAGCGCCGTACTTCAGGCCCGGCGCATAGACGAGATCGAAAACGTTCTCGACGCCCTGCAGGTACATCGCCAATCGCTCCAGCCCATAAGTGATCTCGCCAGTGATTGGCTTGCAGTCGATGCCGCCGACCTGCTGGAAATAGGTGAACTGCGTGACCTCCATGCCGTTGAGCCACACTTCCCAGCCGAGGCCCCAGGCGCCGAGGGTCGGGTTTTCCCAGTCGTCCTCGACGAAGCGCACATCATTCTTCTTGAGGTCGAAACCGAGCGCCTCCAGCGAGCCGAGATAGAGCTCGAGGATGTTGGCCGGCGCGGGCTTGAGCACGACCTGATACTGGTAGTAGTGCTGCATGCGGTTGGGGTTCTCGCCGTAGCGGCCGTCCTTCGGCCGGCGCGAGGGCTGCACATAGGCCGCCTTCCACGGCTCGGGGCCGAGAGCGCGCAGGAAGGTGGCGGTGTGGCTGGTGCCGGCGCCGACTTCCATGTCGTAAGGCTGCAGGAGGGCGCAGCCCTGCTTGTCCCAGAATTCCTGCAGACGCAGGATGATTTGTTGAAACGTCGGTTTCATGATGGCGGGGAAATTCGAGAAAGCGCGATTTTACCGACTGCAGCGACGGCGGTAAGCCGCCAGTAGCGCAGGCAAACCGGCGCAGATTGCCAGCATGAGCGCCAGGCGATCGCCCCAGCGCGCAAAGGGCGTCAGACCGGCGAAGCCCTGGGCTTCGATACGCAGCGCCCCGGCGGTGAATGCCGGCAACTGGCCGAGTACACGTCCGTCGGGCGCGATGGCGGCGGTTATCCCCGTATTCGTCGCGCGCAGCATGGTGCGGCCGGTTTCCAGTGCGCGGAGGCGGGCGATCTGCAGATGCTGCGGCTGGGCGAGCGAGTCGCCGAACCAGGCGGTATTGGACAGATTCACCAACAGCGTCGCCGCCGGCAGGGCGTCGAGAATCTCCGCGCCGAACAGGTCTTCGTAACAGATGTTCGGCGCGATCTTCTGGCCGGCAATTTCGAGCGGCGGCTGATGCGCCGGTCCGGCGGAAAAATCGGACATCGGGATGCGCACGAGATCGAAGAACCACGCGAAACCCGGCGGCACGTATTCGCCGAAAGGCACCAGGTGGCGCTTGGCGTAACTCTGCACGCCGTCCGCAGCGAGCGCAACCGCGCCATTCACGTAGCCACCATCGCGATGGCGCACGGCGATGCCGAGCAGTACATCGCCATGGCGGCGCAAGGTATGCAGCGTCTCGCGCGGCACCTGATCGAAAAACAAGGGGATCGCGGTTTCCGGCAGCACGGTCAGCGCGGCGGGATGATCGAGCGCCAGCCGCGTGTAGGTATCGATCGACAGCGGCAGACGTTCCGGCTCCCACTTCAGGCTCTGCGGCACATTGCCCTGCAGGAGGCTGACCTTGACGGGTTCCCCGGTCGGCCGCGTCCAGTCCATGCCGCGCAGCAGCACACCACTGCCCAGCACCACGAACAGCAACCCCCAGGCGGCCTTGCAGCGCCAATCGAACGCAAAGGCTGCCGCGAGCAGCGCGGCGAGAAGGCCGATGCCGTACACACCGAGCACGGCGGCGAACCCGGCGAGCGGGCTCGGCGGCGTCTGCGCGTAACCGAGCGCGAGCCAGGGAAAACCGGTGAACAGCCAGCCGCGCAGCCATTCGGTCAGCGTCCAGATACCGGCCAGAAGAAGAGCATTATTCCAAAAGTCGGCGCTGGCGAGACGGCGATATACGTAGCCCGCCAGCGCGGGAAACATGGCAAGGTAGGCGCAGAACAGCAGCGTGGCAACGAGCGCGACGGGTGCCGCCATGCCACCAACATCGTGCAGGCTGACATAGACCCAGGACACCCCGGCGAGGAAAAAACCGAGGCCGAAACAGAAGCCCAGCCACGCGGCCGCACGCGGCGTGGCGGCCTGTCGCCAGGACCGGAACAGCCAGGCGAGGGTAAGAACCGGCAAGGGAAACAACGCGAACGGCGCGAAGCCGAAGACGCTGGCCGCGCCGAGCGACAGCGCGAGCAGCGACCGCCTCATGCGCCGGAATCGAGCGCCAGGCCCTTCTGCGGATCGACCAGCAGCGTATGCACGCGCCGGCTGTCGGCGCGCAGCACCTGCAGGCGCAGGCCATCGACGACGACGACCTCGTTGCGCTTCGGCAGGCGGCCGAGTTGGTGGATCACCAGGCCACCAACGGTGTCGTGATCCTCGTCGGAAAACTGCGTGCCGAAGGCGGTGTTGAAATCCTCGATTTCGGTAGTCGCCTTGACGCGGTAGCGGCCGGCGTTATCGAGCACGATGTTGCCCACCGACTCGTCGAAATCGTATTCGTCCTCGATGTCGCCGACGATCTGCTCCAGCACGTCCTCGATGGTGACGAGGCCGGCGACGCCGCCGTATTCGTCGACGACGATGGCCATGTGGTTGCGCGAGGCGCGGAATTCGCGCAGCAGCACGTTCAGGCGCTTCGACTCGGGAATGAACACCGCCGGCCGCAGGCTGTCGCGCAAGTCGAATTCCTTGCCGGCGAAGTGGCGCAGCAGGTCCTTGGCGAGAAGGATGCCGATCACGTCATCCTTGCTGTCGCCGATCGCGGGGAAGCGCGAGTGAGCGGTCTCCAGCACGAAATCGATCAGCTTTTCGGGCGGCTCGTGGATCGAGATGATGTCCATCTGCGCCCGCGGCACCATGATGTCGCGCACCTGCATCTCGGATACCGCCAACGCACCCTCGATGATGGAGAGCGCGTCGGCATCCATCAGGTTGCGATCATGGGCGCCGCGCAGGAGTGTCAGCAGTTGTTCCCGATCCTCGGGCTCGCCGAGCAACAGCAGGGAAAGTCTTTCGAAAAATGACGGTCGACTGGAAGGGTCCATAAATCAGCGGTAAGGATCGGGAATGCCAAAACGGGCCAGGATATCGCGCTCGCGGGCTTCCATGCGGGCGGCATTGGCGGGGCCGGTCTCGTGATCGTATCCCTGTAAATGGAGCATACCATGCACCACCATGTGGGCCATGTGCGCCTTGAAGTGCTTGCCCTGCGCCTTCGCCTCGCGCGCCACCACCGGCAGGCAGATGACGAGATCCCCGCTCGCCGCCGCGCCCTCTTCGTAAATGAAGCTCAGCACGTTGGTCGCGTAATCCTTGCCGCGGTAGTCGCGGTTGAGTGTCCTGCCTTCGGCGGCACCGACGAAACGCACGGTGACGCCGAGCGGCTTTTCCTGTGCCGCCGCCGCCCAGCGGCGTACCTGCGCCCGGTCGGGCAGACGTGCATCGTGCGCCGCGTATTGCACCGCCAGATGCAGTTCAGGACTTGTGCTCTTCATAAGCCGCAACGATGCGGGCAACGAGCGGATGGCGCACGACGTCGCTGGCATCGAAATCGGTGAAGGCCAGCCCGCGCACGTTGGCGAGGATCTGCCGCGCCTCGACCAGGCCGGATTTTTGTCCCTTGGGCAGGTCCATCTGCGTGATGTCGCCCGTGATGACCGCCTTGGCGCCAATGCCGATGCGCGTGAGGAACATCTTCATCTGCTCGGGCGTGGTGTTCTGCGCCTCGTCGAGAATAATGAAGGCGTGGTTGAGCGTGCGGCCGCGCATGTAGGCGAGCGGCGCGACCTCGATGCTCTGCTTCTCGAACAGGCGCGCCACCTTGTCGAAGCCCATCAGGTCGTAGAGGGCGTCATAGAGCGGGCGCAGGTAGGGGTCGACCTTCTGCGCCAGGTCGCCCGGTAGGAAACCGAGCCGCTCGCCGGCCTCGACCGCCGGACGCGTCAGCACGATGCGCTGCACCTGGTCGCGCTCGAAGGCGTCGACGGCGCTGGCCACGGCGAGGTAGGTCTTGCCGGTGCCGGCCGGACCGATGCCGAAGGTGATGTCGTGCTCCTGGATCTTCTTCAGGTATTCGACCTGATGCGGCGTGCGGCCATGCAGATCGCTCTTCTTCGTCAGCAATCCGGCGGTCGGCGGGTGAGCGCTGGTGCGGCCGCTGTTGCGCAGCTCGATCAGACCGAGCTGGATGTCGTCGACGGACAGCGTTCCCCCCGCTTGCAGGTAGAAATGCTGCAGCGCCGCGGCGGCAAGACGGGCCTGCGCAGCCTCGCCGTCGATGCGGCAGTGCTCGCCGCGGCGCGCGATGGTCACGTCGTAGGCGGTCTCGATCTGGCGCAGGTTCTCGTCGAGCACACCGCACAGATTCGCCAGGCGGGCGTTGTCGAGCGGTTCGAAGGCGACAGTCAGGGATTTCGGTTTCACGACCGAAATGATAGACCCATCTTTATTGCAAACACGTAAACTGCTTGCCGTGACCTCGAAAACTCCGAAACGCGCCTATCACCGCCCCCTCGACCTCAAGGAGGGCTGCATCGACCTCACCCACGGCGCCGGTGGCCGCGCCTCGGCCCAGCTGATCGCGGATCTGTTTCATCATCACCTCGGCAACGACTATCTCGGCCGCGGCGACGACGGCGCCGTCCTTCCAGCGCCGATATTTGGCGAAAAGCTCGTGATGAGCACCGACAGCCACGTCGTGACGCCGCTGTTCTTCGCCGGCGGCGACATCGGCAGCCTCGCCGTCCATGGCACGATCAACGACGTCGCCGTGATGGGCGCGACACCGCTCTATCTCGCGGCCAGCTTCATCCTCGAAGAAGGCTTCCCGCTCGCCGACCTGGCACGCATCGTCGCCTCGATGGCGGCAGCGGCCCGCAGCGCCGGCGTACCGGTGGTGACCGGCGACACCAAAGTGGTCGAGCGCGGCAAGGCCGACGGCCTCTTCATCACCACGACCGGCATCGGCACACTGCCAGCAGGCCGCGACATCGGCGGAGCGCGCGCCCGGCCGGGCGATGCGATCCTGCTCTCGGGCACGCTCGGCGACCACGGCATGGCCATCATGAGCCAGCGCGAAAATCTCGGCTTCGACGCACCGATCATCTCCGACACGGCGGCGCTCAACGGCCTGATCGCGAACCTGCTGGCGACCGGCGCCGATATCCACGTCATGCGCGACCCCACGCGCGGCGGACTGGCCACCACGCTCAACGAAATCGCCGCCCAGGCCGGCGTCGGCATGCTGCTGCAGGAACCGGCCATTCCGGTCAAACCCGTGGTCGCGGCCGCCTGCGAATTCCTCGGCCTCGATCCGCTCTACGTCGCCAACGAAGGCAAGCTGGTCTGCATCTGCCCGGCCGAATCAGCCGATAGGCTGCTCGCCGTCATGCGCGCCCATCCGCTCGGGACCGCTGCGGCGCGCATCGGCGAGGTGATCGCCGACGAACGCGGCTTTGTCCAGCTCGTCACCGCACTCGGCGGCAAGCGCATGGTCGACTGGCTGACCGGCGACCAGTTGCCGCGAATATGCTAATGTTCGTCCGATTCGCAAAATGAAAACGGCCCTCCGAGGAGGGCCGTTTGTAGTCTGGTGGTGATGGGGGGACTTGAACCCTCGACCTACGGATTATGAATCCGTCGCTCTAACCAGCTGAGCTACATCACCGCGCGAAGGGGCCGGATTATCCCGGCGTGGTGCCGATCTTGTCAAGATCGGCGATCAATGTACGGCAGGGCATGGATTACGATCTGATCATCGTCGGTGGCGGTCTGGCCGGTTTGTCGCTGGCCGTGGCCTTGCGCCGCAGCCGGCTCAAAGTGGCCGTGGTGGAGGGCCGGGCGCCGTCGCGGGATGCGCCAGCCGGTGGCTGGGATGCGCGCATCTACGCCGTTAGTCCCGCCAATACGCGCTTCCTCGACGCCATCGGCATCTGGCCGCATCTCGACGCGGCGCGCATGACGCCGGTGCGCAAGATGGCGGTACGCGGCGACGGTGCGGGCGAGCTGGGTTTCTCGGCCTACGACAGCGGCGTCGGCGAACTGGCCTGGATCATGGAATCCTCGCTGCTGGAATCGGAACTGCGCGAATCGGCCAAGCGCCAGGGCAATGTCGATCTGCTGTGCCCGGCCTTCCCGACTTGCCTCGACATCGGCGACCGCGAGGTGGTGCTGGAGCTCGCGGACCGCCGTACGCTGACGGCCAGGCTGGTCGTTGCCGCCGACGGCGCCGATTCCTGGACGCGCATGGCGGCCGGCATCCATGTCGATTTCCAGCCCTACGAACACATGGGCGTCGTCGCCAATTTCCGTGCCGCCCGGCCGCATCGCGACGTCGCCTGGCAGTGGTTTCGCCACGACGGCGTGCTGGCTTACCTGCCGTTGCCCGACAACCTGATCTCGATCGTCTGGTCGACGCCGACCGCTCATGCACAGGCGCTGCTGGCGCTGCCGCCCGCGGAGTTCTGCGCCCGCGTCGCCGCCGCCGGCGAGCAGGTGCTGGGCAACCTGACGCCCGTCACCCCGCCGGCCGCGTTCCCGTTGCGCCTGATGCGCGCACCGCGCACCGTCGCCCATCGCATCGCGCTGATCGGCGATGCCGCCCATACCATCCATCCGCTGTCCGGCCATGGCATCAACCTCGGTTTCCAGGATGCGAAAAGCCTTGCCGCGACCCTCGCGGACTGCCCGGCGCATATCGACTGCGGCAGCCTGCAATGGCTGCGCCGCCACGAACGCGCCCGGCGCGAGGAGGTGGTGGCCTTGCAAACCGTCACGCATGGCCTGCAACGCTTGTTCGGCACGCCGTCGATGCCGCTCGGCATCCTGCGCAACCTCGGCCTGAACTTCGTCGACCGCCTGCCGGTCCTAAAAGACGCCCTGGTGCGCTACGCCATGGGCTGAGCTTTTCCCCGACACTTTTCCATCTCATCCGGAGTCTTCATGAAACTGTTCGCTCGCACGCTTCCCGGCGCCGCCCCCGTTGCACTGTTCGCCGCGCTGTTTTCCGCCCAGATCGCCACCGCCAGCGAAGCCGATGTCAGGAAAGGCGTCGAAGCCTGGCTGGGCAGCAACGGCCCCAAGGTCGATAGCGTGCGCAAGGCCGAAGCGCTCGGCCTGTACGAAGTCCAGATCGACGGCGAACTCCTCTACACCGACGAAAAAGTGTCGCATGTCATCCTCGGCGACATCATCGACACCAAGTCGCGCAAGAACCTGACCGAGGAACGCAAGCAGAAACTCTCGCAGATCAAGTTTTCCGACCTGCCGCTCGACCTGGCCGTCAAGCAGGTCAAGGGCAACGGCAAGCGCGTGCTGGCGACCTTCGAGGATCCGAACTGCAGCTACTGCCGCAAGCTGGCGAAAGAACTGCAGGGCATGAACGATGTGACGATCTACACCTTCATCTACCCGATCCTCTCGCCGGACTCGACCGAGAAGGCGAAGAATCTCTGGTGCGCCGGTGACCGCGCCAAGGCCTGGAACGACCTGATGATCGACGGCAAGGCCCCCGCCAGCGCGAATTGCGATCACCCGACCGAGAGAGTCGTCGCCTTCGGCCGCAAGCTCAACATCCGCGGTACGCCGACGATGTTCTTCGCCGACGGCACGCGCGTACCGGGCTACATGCCGGGGCCGATGCTGCAAAAGGCGCTCGACAAGGGCACCGCCAACATCCGCTGAACACGGGCAAAAGTCGGCGCCGGCAGGACGGCGCCGGCATGCCCCCCAGGGAATCCCTCATGTACGCGCCGCGCCTCCCGGTGGCCTGTTGCCTGGTCATCGCCGCATTGCTCGGTATGGGCGGCAGTGGCGTCGCCCATGCCTCGGCCGAACTGGCCAAGAAAAAGTACTGCATGAACTGCCATGGCCTGGGTGGAACCATCGTCGGGCCAGGCTTTCGTAATATCGCCCGCCAGCGCGGCGCCGAGAGCGATGCCGTGGCCGTGATGGCCGAACGCATCCGCCAGGGCAGCGTCGGGGTATGGGGCAGCAAGCCGATGCCTGCCAACGCCGTTACCCCGCAGGAAGCCGAAACCCTGGCCCGCTGGATCCTGTCGCTCGCCCAGCCCTGAAGCGGTACGCGCAACGGCACGCAGGTTTCGCCGCACCCGCCGCGATGAGCCGTGTCAAGGGTGTGCAGGCGATCAGCATGCTGCTGGTGCCCCTGGCGGTGATCCAGGCAATCACGGTCTGCGTACAGTTCCTGCTCAGGCACAAGATCCTGGTAGTCCCGCAAGCGGCCTGACCGCTCACGCCATCAGGCGATGGTCACGTCGGGCGACAGATAGACGTCCTGGATCGCGTGGAGCAGTTGCACGCCCTCCGCCATCGGCCGCTGGAAGGCCTTGCGGCCGGAGATCAGGCCCATGCCGCCGGCGCGCTTGTTGA
>CAYNCH010000003.1:0-22481 GCA_964395815.1 uncultured Methyloversatilis sp. | reverse complement strand
ACGCAGGGCGGCTTCTCGCACTGCATGCAGGCGATCGGCATGTAGGTGGCATCCTCCTCCGGCACCTTCTCGGGGTTGTAGTGATACTGGCCTTCGAGCACCGCGCCGGCGGGCGTGTAGGCGTTGCCGCCAACCTGGATGCCCAGACCTTCCGGATAGCCGTGGTCCATTTTTTCTTTTTCGAACTTGCCGCGCTCCATGCGCAGCACCTGGATCCATTCGATCTTCTCGCCAGGGCGTGCCGTGCCGCGCGACTGGTTGTTCTCGGCGACGCAGGCATGCACGCAACGACGGCAGCCGATGCACTTGCGGATGTTCAGCGCATAGCCCATGAGCACGCCGGGCTGCGGGCCGGTCGTGTCGACGCTGACCTGCTTGCCGTACTCCTCGGAGTAGCGTTTTTCCAGGCGCGCCTTCGCTTCGGCCTTTTCTTCGTCGGTCATCAGGCGATAGTTCTTCTGGAAGTGCTCGGCCCATTCGATGGCCGCTTGGGCGTCATCCGACGGGGTCATCAGCGCGGCCGCTCCCATCAGCGAGGACATGCTGAGCATGCCACCCTGTTTGAGAAAATCACGCCGCGTGGTTTTCAGCACAGCTTGGGAAGGATCCGCCGATGCCGGCTGGACCTGGCATGTGGATTGGGGTTCCTGCGCCGGGTCGGCAGAGGAATTCTCGTTGATGGCCACAGTTGTTCTCCTGTAGGGGTGGTAAATCGCCCGAGATCTCAGGGCGAGGTAAATCGAGCGGGCGATCGTGCCACGTCCGGCGTAGCCAGCTTTTGACTACGGTCAACACACTGCAATTTATTGACCCTGCAGGGGAAAACGCCTTTCTATCTGCGTATAAAGCCGGCGGATAAGGCGACACGAAAACCCCTGCGCCGTCCTGCCGGCGCCGACTTTTACCTCAGTGCGCATCTTCTTCCTCCCAGCCCGTGATCATCGTTCTGATATGTGCGAACGGCGTGTGGCCGGTCGTGGTCAGGTAGACGTGGGCGATGAAGAAGACGAGCATCATGAAGGCGCCGGCGGTATGCACCAGCGCCACGGTTTCGAGCGTCAGCCAGCGGTCGATGCCGTACTCCTTCCAACCGGCGTAGAAGAGATAGAACAGGCCCGAACCCCAGATGATCGGCGAGACCATCGACAGCAGGGCGAGGTAGGCGAGGCGCTGCAGCGGGTTGTGTTTCTTGGAACTGGTCTTCTTGAACGGGTGCGGGGCGTGGGTGAAGATCCCGATCGTGTAGTAGCGCACCATCGCACCGACTTTCCTGAAGGTGGGAATGTACTGGCGCCATTCGCCGGTGGTGAACTGCCAGAAGATGGTGAAGGCCCAGAGCGTCAGCAGGGTCCACGCGGTCAGCGTATGCAGCTCGACCGCCCGCTGGAAGCCGAAGACCGTATAGCTGCCGTGGATCTCGAAGCCGGTGATCAGCATGAAGATGATCAGCGCGGCCTGCGACCAGTGCCAGAAACGTTCGTAACGCTTGTAGAGATAGATGTAGCCGGGGCGGGCGGGCGGGTTCATGCGTTGCTCCTCGGTTTGCGGCACAGCACGCAAATGCGCGCCCCGCCGTGAATCAGGACGCCGATCAGGGCGAGCAGGGCCGCGGACCAGCCGGCCAGATCGAGCCATTCGTTCCGGTGCAGGCCGGGCAGCCAAATGCCGTCGATGCCTTTGAGCCGGCTGGTGGCACTGTGGCACTGGGCGCAGGGCACCGCATCCGCCTTCGGAGCGACCATGTGCGTGATGGGCCAGCTCATTTCGGTCGCCACGAAATCGTACTTTCCGCTCCATGCGAGCCCCGCGGTCTGCATGCCGGTTTCGATCGCCTTCGGCCAGTCGTAGTTGTGCCATAGCGCGGTGTGGTCCTCGCCCGCGGTGTGCACGACGAGCAGATAGTTGTGCTCGGGATCGTAGGCCTGCTTGCCGCGATGTACCTTGAAGGGCCAGATGCGTGCGCCCGGCTCGCCGGGAGTGCCTTCGGGACGGTTGATCTCGACGATGCGCGTCGGATCGATTTTCTCGCCGACCGTCTTGAACGTTACCTGGCCGTTGAACCAGCGATACTCGGGCTGCAGGTAGGCATCCCATTCGAAACTGCCCTTCTTCGAATCGAAGGCGCGCCGGCCGGCGCTGTCCTTGACGAAACGCGGCTTGCCGTCGGGCCCCATCTGCGCGGCCGTCGACCAGTCCCAGACCTTTTCGGTGCCGACGTTGCCGCGCGCATATGCGGGAATGTGACAAGCCTGGCAGGCGAGCGTATCCGTATGCGCATTGAGCCGCTCGGCATCGAGCAGGCTTTCCTTGTGCGGCTTGTCGCCATGGCAGGTCTGGCAGGAGGCGGGGTTCTCGTCATGCTTGCCGTGGGGCTGCGGCGGGCCCGTGCGTGAGGCGGCGAAAGCGTAGCGGCTGCCGGCCACCTGGTGCTGGCTCGTCTTGTGGCAGGTCACGCAGGAAAAATTCAGTCCCTTCGCATCCATGTGCACGTCGAGATATTTCTGCGGATTGCGCAGCGAACTGTCGAGATCGCCGTGCTTGGTGCCGTCGCCACCGGCGCCGTAGAAGTGGCAGGAGCCGCAGTTGGTGCGGCTCGGCATCGCGACGTTCTGCGCCACCTTCTTCAGGTCGACCGGTTCGACAAACTTGCCGGAACCGTGGGGGAATTCCTTGCGTTCGTAGATCGGATGACCGGCATCGCCCGGCAGCTTGCGGTAGGTGCCGGTGGCGTCGTGGCAGATCAGGCAGTCGACGTTCTCTTCCTTCGCGAAGTCGAAATCCTTGTCTTCCCAGCCATAGCCGGCGTGGCAGGCCATGCAGTCCTTCTCGTTCGAGATCGTGCTGGTGCAGAAGTTATTGATGATGTTCTTCTTGCCCAGCTTTTTGCCCGACCGGGGATCTTCGACCTCCCAGGTCCAGTGCTTGGTGTGCTGCACCTGTTTGGCCGCCTCGGTATGGCAGGCGAGACAGGCCTTTGTCACTTCCGGACCGGATTTGAAGTCCTGCTGCAGTTCCTTGAACTTGCCGTGGTCGGCGGTGCTCTTCGGCGGCGGCAGCCTGTCCGCCAGCGATGGCGTCGCCAGCGCGGCCGCAGATGCGGACCAGGTGGCGCAACAGAGCAAAACGGCGGCCAGCCGGTGTCGGATTGTCGTCATCGTTCCTCCCAGTCTCAGCAGCCGCCCGCCGGGGCCGCCTGGCCGCCGCTGCCGCCGTCGCCGCGTGTATTTGGCACGATCAGGGGTGGAGCCGGCTTGGCCGGATCCATGACGAGGAAACTTTCCTGATCCTTGACCACGTGCGCCATGATGTCGCCGGTGGTAGTCCCGAAGAGGCGGCTCAACAGCCCGACGTTCATGATGCCGATATAGGTCTTGCCATCGCTCTTCTTGTAAACGCCGATCTTGCAGGGCATCAGCAGCGACAGGAAGCGTACCCGGTCATCCTTTAGGATCGGCCCCGAGTAGTTCGTGCTGCACGCCTCGATCAGCATTACCGGCAGCACGTTGCCCCCGGCGGCCTCGACCGGACGGGCCGGATAGCGCAGTCCCGAGAGCGACCAGCCGTTGCCGGCGGCCTCGATGTTGTGCTGGATGCGCGCTACGGTCTCCTCCACCGTGAACGGGCTTACCCGCTCCTCGAACATCATGCCACCGGCCATCTGCCAGGCAAAAGCCAATGCGGCCGCGACGCCCAGCGCCAAGCCGACGATCAATCCGCCTATCCATTTCAACATCGCCTGCATCCCCCCTTCGTCAAGAACTCAGTGTCGTGTCATCACCCCGGCGACCGGTATGTCACCCTGTCGTGTCGCGCCGCATGGTTGCTGCGGCGCCGCTTTACGCCGCACCGGGGCGATGGCATCCGGTTTCAGCAGCCGGCCGCAGTGCCTATTAGCCTCCAGTGCCAGTGGCTGGATGGCGGGCAGTGCCCGGTCGGTTTTCCGCATTGCGAAGCGATCGCGACTGGTGTTGGTGAACAGCGGATTCGTTTCGCGCTCCTCGCCGATGCAGCTGATGCGCCGCCGGCCCAGGCCATGTCCCGGATAGACGAGTGTTTCATCCGCCAGCATGAAGAGTCGACGCACCACGCTGTCATAGAGGCGGGCACCATCGCTGCCGGGTTCATCGACGCGGCCGCAGGCACCGATCAGCAGGCTGTCACCCGAGAACAGGCGATCCTCCCACAGGAAGCTGATGCAACCGGGCGTGTGTCCGGGCGTCGCCAGTACGCGCAAGTGCAGATCACCGCAGATGATTTCGTCCCCATCATCGAGCAGGTGGTCGGCGGTACGAATGCCCGAATGAACACCGACGGCGATGCGTGCATGTGTCCACTCGCGCAGCGAATCGGCCGCCGTGAAATGATCGGCATGCAGATGGGTTTCGAGCACCCATTCCAGACGCAGTCCCAGCTCGGCGATCATGCCGAGATAAAGCGGTGTCTGATTGACCACCGGATCGATCAGCAATGCCTTACCCGTGTGCGCACAGCCGATCAGGTAGGAAAAAGCCCCTGTCGATTCATCGCGCAATTGGCGAAAATGATTCATGTCCGGCGGCCGCCTGTATGCTGGCTTATTTGTCGCGCAAGGCCTTCGCCCAGCCTTCCATTGCATCGTTGGCCAGCTTCATCGGTGCTTCGAGGAAGTTGACGACGAACTTATCGCCGCAGTCGGCAATGCCGATCGAGCGCGGCCGTACTGCCAGGACATTCGGATTCGGCAGTTGCAGGCCGAAGCAGAACACCAGATTCTTCGCCGCCTTGATTTCCGGCGCGATGGTGCCGCCAAGCTTCGTGGTATGGGCAAAGTGATCGAATTCAGCGATCCAGGCGACACGGCTGTCGCCAGCGATCGCCGCCTTGAGGCGCGCGGCGATGTCATCGACCGACTGACAGGTCGTCTCGCTCTTGGCGAGTTCCAGAACGAATACCGGATACTTTTCTTGCAGGAGCATTTGCTTCATTGGGTTTTTCCTCTGGGCTGGGGTGGGTAACAAATCACTTGTGCCGACAGCAGGTCAGCGGGCTGATGACGATCCAGACGATGATGATCGCGAGAAGCGAGTAAAGCAGCCACATCTCATGCATCCCCATGATCGTCATGGTGATGGTGATGCCCGGCATGTCCGTGGCCGCAGGACTCTGCCGGCATGACGGCGGACGGAACCCCGGCAAGGAACTCGCGCACGGCCTCGGCGGGTACTTCATTGGCGGTGAGATGGACATCGATGCCGTAGCGTGCGAGCCGCTGCTGCAGTCCGGGACCGGCCCCGGAGGTGATCAACGCGCCAGCCTGCGCCAGCGGGTGGCCCGGCGATGGATCGACTTCGTGCAACACCGCATCGAGCGGCAACTCGATTTCGCTGACCTCGGCTCCGGTGTGCGGATCGAAAAGCTTGAAACGGCGGCAACGGCCGACATGGCCGGTAACCGTGCGCCGATTCTGGCTGGCGACGGCGATGAGTTGTGCGGTCCGTTTGGAATAGGGCAGGACGCCCATGGCAGTCTCCTTGTTTTAGGTTGTAACTGACATACACAAGGAACGTGCCAAAGACGCCAGATGCGTGATGAATCAAAACCCTCTGATATTCATGAATAAATTGTTGTTCAAGAAGCTTGCGAAAACGGGCGTGCCACAGGCGGCATGCCGCTGTGACAGTGTGGCTGCCATATGTGGCACTGCTGACATCGGTTGGCGCCGGATTAAAAATTATTGCTCCTGAGAAACATTCTCGTATATGATGAGAACGTTTCTCAGTTAAATGGGTGATGAATGGCTACATCAGTCTTGCGCCGTACGGCCACGTTGGACCTGAACAAGGCGCAGGTGAGGCTTTCCGGCAAGCAGGTTGCGCCCAATGCGCTCGACACGGAAGTGCTGTTTGCGGGAACCAGTGAGGTTGTCATCACCCATGGCGAGGAAATTTATCGCCTGCGCCTGACGCGCCAGAATCGACTCATCCTCACCAAATAGACGCGATCGGCGAGACCGTTTTTTATCGCTCGAAAAACTTAATTTTCAAAGGGGCTTTGCATGCAAACATCATTCAAGAAAATTTCTCTGCTGGCGGTGCTGGGGGTTTGCATCGCGACACCCGCCCTCGCCGAGGGGCCGATGGCGACCGATGATGCCGGCACGCTCGACAGGGGCGGGCTGAAAATCGAGGGCGTGCTGGGACGCGACGACAAGGCGCGTGGCGCCGAGCTCGGATTTGGCTACCTTAGTCTTCGACAAGACCGGCACGCTGACGACCGGCAAGCTGGCTGTTACCGATTCGATCGCTTTCGATCCGCATTACACCGCCAAGGACCTGATCGACCTGGCGGCCTCGGTGGAAGAGCACTATTTTCATCCGCTCGCGCTGGCCGTCGTCGAGGCGGCACGCAAGAACCACGGCCGCCACTTCGATCACAAGGAGGTCGAGTTCATCGCTGCGCATGGCGTGGCGAGCGTCATCGACGACCAGCGCATCGTCGTTGGCTCGCGCCATTTCGTCGAGGAGGACGAGGACGTGCCGATCGGTGCTGCGCAGAAAAAACGCATCGAACGCCTCTACCGCGAGGGCAAGACGCTGCTTTACATCGGCTTCGGCGGCCGCCTGCTCGGCGTCATCGCGCTCAAGGATGAGGTGCGTGACGCCACAGCCAAAACCATGAGTCGCTTGCGCACGCTGGGTGTCAGGCGGCTCATCATGCTGACCGGTGACCATCACGATCGTGCGGCCGAAATCGCCGGACAGATCGGTCTCGATGAATTCCATGCCGAGCTTCTGCCGCAGGACAAGGCCATGCTGGTGTCGCGCATGAAGACTGCCGGTGCGAAGATTGCCTTCGTCGGCGACGGGATCAACGATGCCCCCGCATTGGCTGGTGCCCACGTCGGCATCGCCATGCAGCAAGGTGCCGATATCGCCCGCCTGACATCCGACATCGCGCTCCTCGAAGATGGCATCGAACGCGTTGCCGATGCCAAGCAACTGGCCAATGCGACCATGCATTTGATCAGCCAGAACTTCAAGCTGACCGTCGGCCTTAACAGTGCGATCCTCGCCGGCGCGGCGGCCGGCAAGCTTGCACCGGTCGCGGCCTCGGTGGCACACAATGGCACTACCATTGCCATATTGCTCAATGCGCTGCGGGGCGGACAAGGCGCGTTGCCCGAGTGATGGGCCGCGCGGCGTCAGTCAGGTGGTGCGATGGCCGTTCCGCCGATGCGGTGAAATGGATCGCCCCCGCGTCGACCGGAAGTGAGGACGTCAGGGGAGCCGGCCGACGCCAGCTTTCTTCCACCTATCTGAGAACGTGACGGCGGTGCACCCAGAGATGCACCGAAAGCGCGTGCAGGAAAACCACGCCGGTCAGCCAGTGCCAGCGCTTGCGGCCCGCGCCGGCGAGTAGTAACGAGACCGCCAGACTTGCCAGCATGCCCCGCTTTGCCCAGCGGTTGGCGAACACGCGTGGCGTACCTCCAGGAGAACGCGATGGGGTTGCGGTCGTTTTGTCATCGACGCCTGCTGAACCCGATATTCCCATGATCTTTTCGGCCGCTGCGCTGGTGCGCGCCTCGATCCGTGCAGGGGCTAGCCGCGCCGGACCGTATTGAATCAGCAGGCTGCCTGCGCGGGGGTTGGCCGTCACCGTGATCACGCCGCGCCAACGCGCGACGGCGGCATGCAAGATATCGAGTTGTGCACTGTTGCGCAACGCCCGGTGGCGCAACCGCAAGCGCCCCGGCAGAGAGGAGGCGATCAGGTTATTGGTCGAATTCATCATTCAAGTCTAGCCGAAAATGGTTTACATCACACATGATAACCATTATCATTAGCTTGTATGTGCTCGATCCACCTCAAGGAGACACGTTGATGAATGCCCGTCTAGATTTGGCTTCGCCCGCCTTGCTCGCCGAACAAACACCTGCCCGTATCGTTGCCGGGGCCCTGGCCCACCTCGCTCGCCACATGGAAACTGGTTGCCAGCGTTCTGCCCATCTGGCGGCCATGCTGCTGGAACGTGTGGCGACCGACAGCGATGCCGACAACCATTTGCGTCACCACGCGCGCGAACTAGTCGAAATCCTCGACCGCGACAACGACAGCCACGGGCCACTGCCCGAGCGTCCCGCGGCCGCACGCGAAGCGCGCCACTCCCTGATGGGCACTTTCTGATCCTGCTGCCCCATGTCCACTTCACTGACCCAGCTGATCCAGTCCGCTTTCGGCGAAAGCCAGGCACCGCTCCCGGTGACCGGCCGCCGCCGCAAAAAACTATGGGAATTGCCCCATCGTTTCCATTGCCCGCTGGTCGGCACCTGTCTTCCGGTAGCCGAGATGCGCAAGTTTGCCGCGCGCGCCGGCTTCGATCAGGCCGACATGTCGGACTATGTGTTGCATACCGTCAGCGTCGGGGCTTGCGAGTCCCGTACCGAACTGGCGGAGCTGATCCAGCGCTATTTCGACAAGCGCCATGCCGCGCTGGTGCAGCGTTTTGCCCGTGCGAAGGGGGAGAGTGCCGTCCTCGCCCTGTGGCAGGAAGCCCTGGCTGCCGGCAATGATATTGCCGGTGCGCTATGGGCGGCCTGGAGTCATCCCGACCTTGCCGAGGAGGACAGCAAGCGCATTTACGGCGATCTCCACATGCTGTCGCATCAGACAGGCGCGGCGGTGCGTGCCGACCTGCGCCAGCTGGAGCAAGTGAAGCTCGACAATGCCCGTTTGCGCGATGAAGCGCAGGCGCTGCGTGCGGGCATGAATGAATTGCAGCGCGAGCGCGAGCGCGAACTTGCCGATTTGCGCCGGCGTTTGACGGAAGCGGAACAGCGGGCCTCCCAGCTGGCGCATCGCGAACTGGAACTGGCGGCTGCCCGCCAGTCCGCACGCGACTACGACAATCTCTACAGCCGGGCCGAAGCGATGACCCGGCGCATCGAGACGCTCGAAGAGCGCAATGCGCTCAATGCCCGCCGCGCCCATGAGTACCAGCTGCGCGCGGGCGATCTGCAGGCGGAACTCGGGGCTGCCGAAGCGGCACTGGAACTGGCACTCGGGATCGACGGGATTGCCGGTTGCGCGGGTGTCGCCGGTTCTTCGGGTTGCGGCCGGAGCTGTCCGGCCGAAGCGGCGCTCGCCGGCCGTTGCGTGCTGTGCATCGGCGGCAAGACCAATCTCGTCGATGGCTATCGACGGCTCGTTGAGACCCGTGGTGGACGCTTTCTGCATCACGATGGCGGGCAGGAAGAGAACCTGCATCGCATCGATGCCGCGGTGGCCAGTGCCGATGCCGTGGTCTGCCAGGCCGGCTGCGTGTCGCACGCCGCCTACTACCGCTTGAAAGATGCCTGCAAGAAGCTCGGCAAGCCCTGTGTCTTCGTGCAGTCGCCCGGGGTGACGAGCTTTGCGCGCAGCCTGTCGGCCTTGTCGCAGAGCCCGGTGCTTGAACAGGCCAGCCGGTTGTCGAACTGAGCATGGCCACGTATGAAACCCTGGCGGGGTCGCCAGCGCCGCGTTTGTCACCGGGCGGCCTGGCGGCCGTCTTCGTCTTGCACGTGGCCGTGCTGTATGCCCTGCTGCAGATGAACGTGATCCGGTTGCCGGAAGAACTGCAGGTATTAACCGTCAGTCTGATCACCCCGCCGGCGCCAGCGTTCGAGCCGCCCAAGCCGGCGATCGTTCCGCCGCAGCCGCGGCCGGTCGAACGCCGTCCGGTTCCGCGCCCGGTGCAGGAGGTTATGCCGCTCGCGATTCCGGCCGAGGTGCCGGTGGCCGCACCGGCCATCGAAGTACCGGTCGCCGTCCCGCCGGCGCCGACTTTGGCACCGCCTGCCCCGCCCGCGCCCCCGGCCGAGCCAAGCCCGCCGCGTTTCGACGCCGACTATCTCGACAATCCCAAGCCAGTCTATCCGCGTCTGGCGCGGCGCATGGGCGAGGAAGGCAAAGCGGTGCTGCGCGTGCAGGTCGCGGCGAGTGGCTTGCCGACGGCCGTCGAGCTGCACGCGAGCAGTGGTTCGCCGCGTCTCGACGAAGCGGCCATGGACGCCGTACGTCGCTGGAAATTTGTGCCGGCGCGGCGGGGTGATGAGGCGGTTGCCGCCACCGTGCTGGTTCCCATCGAATTCTCACTGAAGGACTGATCATGGAAAATCCATTGGGCTTTGCCCACTTTCTCGCGCAGGCCGATGGCGTGGCGCAATTCATTCTGGTGCTGATGGCCCTGATGTCGGTCGGTACCTGGTATCTCATTGCCACCAAGGGCATGGCGCTGGTGCGCGCCAGACGCCGCTCGCAGGCATTCCTGCGCGAGTTCTGGGCCGCCGATAGCCTCGATGCCGTGGCGCGCCGCCTGCGCGAAACGGGTGTGACGGATGCCTTTTCCCATCTGGTGCACCACGGTTTTACCGCCATCGAACAACATCGGGATGGTGGCCGTGGCCTGATCGATGCCGGTACGCCTGACGAATTCCTCACCCGGGCGCTCAAGCGCGCCATCGCCCAGGATCGGGCGCGTGTCGAGTACGGCCAGACCTTTCTCGCTACCGTGGCATCCTCCGCGCCCTTCGTCGGGTTGTTCGGTACCGTATGGGGCATCTACCATGCGCTGATGGCGATCGGCATCAGCGGGCAGGGCACGCTCGACAAGGTGGCCGGCCCGGTCGGCGAAGCGCTGATCATGACGGCCATCGGCCTCGCCGTGGCGATTCCCGCCGCCATTGCCTACAACGCCTTCGCACGCGCCAACCGCAACACGCTGGCGGAACTCAACAGCTTCGCGCACGACGTGTTCGCCTTCCTCGCCACCGGCCTGAAGAGCGCACCGCAAGGCGGCGACGTGGCCGCGACCTCGGATCGCATCATCGCCCGCGTGGTTGCCAACAACGCCGCGCGCGCAGTCGCCTGAGGAGCCGGCGATGGCCTTCGCTTCCTTTGCAGCCGATGACGATGCGGGAGAGCTCGCGGAAATCAACATGATCCCGCTGATCGACGTCATGCTCGTGCTGCTCGTCATCTTCATCGTCACCGCGCCGCTGCTCACGCACGCGGTCAAGGTGGACCTGCCCAAGGCGAGTTCGACGCCCAATCTGACCAAACCGGAAAACGTGCAGCTCGCCATCGATGCCGAAAGTCGGCTCTGGTGGAACGGCGAGGCCGTCGATGATGCAACGCTGGCCGAACGCATGCGGGCCGCCGCTGCCGTACAGCCGCAGCCCGAACTGCACCTGCGCGCCGAAGCGGCGACACCCTATGAAAAAGTCGCCCGGGTAATGTCCGCGGCGGCACGCCATGGCCTGACGCGTATTGGCTTTGTGACTGATCCGAGCATGATGCGCTGACGAAATTTCATAACCCAAACAACGTAGCCAGCCAGCGCCTCCTTGCGCAAGCCAGCGATTCATTTTTTCGCAAGGAGCGATACATGCACGTTCGTAGTAATCGCCTGCCGCTGGTCGCGGCATTGATGATGTTCGGCCAGCCAGTGCTGGCCGATGAAAAAATCCTGTCGACTGTAAAGGTGGAGGCAGAGGCCGAGCAGACATCCAGGGAAACCTATCAAACCACCAGGACGCGCATTGGCAAGGGCGAGCAGGATTTACGCGATATTCCGCAATCACTGACCGTCGTGACCGAACGACTGATCGACGACCGTAACCTCGATACGCTCAAGGAAACGCTGCACAACACCGCCGGTATCAGCTTTCTCGCGGCGGAAGGCGGGGAGGAGGATATCCGCCTGCGCGGGTTTTCATTGCAGGCGAGCGGTGACATCTTCGTCGATGGCATGCGCGATCCGGCTTTTTACGAGCGTGACACGTTCAACTGGGACCGGCTTGAGGTATTGCGGGGGTCGGCTTCAATGCTGTTCGGTCGCGGGTCTACCGGAGGCGCGGTGAATCAGGTC
Source organism: uncultured Methyloversatilis sp. (assembly GCA_964395815.1). Classification (GTDB taxonomy): domain Bacteria; phylum Pseudomonadota; class Gammaproteobacteria; order Burkholderiales; family Rhodocyclaceae; genus Sulfuricystis. The sequence continues at coordinate 10,592 of CAYNCH010000003.1, read as the reverse complement.
AGCAAGGAACCTTTCCTGATGAACCAGCATCAGATCGATGCAACGATCGGCAGTGGCAGCTACCAGCGTGTTGTTGGCGATTTCAACATCAAAACCGGCGATGACGCAGCCTTGCGGATCAACGCCATGTGGAACGAATCGGATGCCTACGGCACGTATGGCGCGGGCATCGACAAAAAGGGAGCGGCCGCAACGTACCGCTTCGGTATCGGCACGACAGATGAATTTCTGGTCTCGCTGTATCACCTCGACAACAACAACGGCATTCACTACGGCATGCCATGGATACGCAAGAGCGGCACGGATGCGTCAATGGGTCTGGTCGATGCGAATCCCGGGAACTACTACGGCATGGCCAGCGACTACAGTGCCGGGACGGCCTCGCACGGTACCTTGAGCCACATACACCGTTTCAAGGGAGGCGGGGAACTCAGAACCAGCTTCCGGATGGGCCAATACGAGCGCGACCAGCGTGCCAGCGCGATCCGCATTTGCCAGAGGACAGTCAATACGACGACCGGGGTGGTGAACAATCCCGGCTGTCCGCCCGCCGGCAGCGTGACGGCGGCAACGATCAACGATGTGACGATCCTGACGCGTGGCAGCAATAACAAAATACAGGATCTCGATGCGAAAACGCTGCAAAGCGACTACAGCAACACCTTCGACTGGTTCGGACTCAAGCACAATGTCCAGGCAGGTATCGACATGACCGATGACGACTTCATTGGTTACGCTGCCACCCTTCCGCCCGGGGTGACGCTCGTCAAACCCGCCACGACCCTGGGTTCTCCGGATGATGGTGCCAGTGTCGATGAATCCGCGCGGCGGGTCTTGAAGAATCGGGACTTCACTTCGAGTGCACTGGGCATCTACTTTCAGGACATGATCCAGCTGACACCCGAATGGAAGGTGCTCGCCGGTTTGCGCTGGGACAGATTCGAAGGGGTCTATCGGACCTATTCGACAGCAGCGGCCAACCTGGGGCAGCAGACAACCCGGCGTGGGCGCGAGGACGCGCTGTGGAGCAAACGCTTTGGCATTCTCTATCAACCGACCTCGCTTGCTTCCTTCCATTTTTCCTATGGAACGTCGTTCAACACGTCGGGAGATGCGTACCAATATGACGCGCTGGGGTCCAATACCGAGCCGGAAGGCGGCCGGAATTTCGAGCTGGGCGCAAAGCTGGAGTCGGAAAGTGGCAACCTCAGCACACGGTTCGCACTCTTTCGTGCCGAAAAGTTCAATGAACGCAACCGTGACGAGACCTCGGTGACGCCGACCAACTATGCACTTTCCGGGAAGCGGCATGCGAATGGCTTCGAAGTCGATGTTGCCGGACGAATCACATCGAAATGGGAAGCCTATGTTTCCTATGCCTGGATACCGCGGGCGGTGATCGACAAGGGAGCGAGCGATGGCACGACTCTGCTGCAAGGTGAAACCGTCGGCTCGCGTCCGGGCCTGACGCCAAAGCACAGTGGCACGGTATGGACCACATACCAGATCACCGGGAAGTGGCGTGCCGGTGGCGGCATCAACTGGCGCAGCGCGATGAACCCGCAGCAATCCGCCATCATGGCACCGGGGTACACAACCATTGACCTGATGACGGAGTATGCGGTGTCGCACGATCTGCTGTTGAAGCTCAATATCACCAACGTTACCAACAAGCTTTATGCCGATGCGTTGTATCGGGGTCATTACATCCCGGGCGCGCCCCGTACGGTGCAGCTGACGGCGAGTTACAAGTTCTGATATCGAGACATCATGAATCGTCGTGACTGGTTGATGCGGGTAACCGCAGGCCTGGCAGGCAGCCTGGTGCTGCCCGTGGCGCAGGCGACCACTGGTGGTCGCCATGCCAGATTGGGCGCGGCATGGCGTGGACCGAAACCCGATGACCCGTACTTCGCCGGTGTGCTCGACGCCGACTGGGAGACACGCAGCCTGACGATACGCTACGCCGTACTGCTGCCGACCCGTCCGCACGGTCTGATTGCTGAGGCCGATGGCGGCCTGACGATCTGTGGCGTCCGCCCGGGCACCTGGGTCATGCGCTGCGACGGCGGGGGCAAGGTGATGCATCAAGCCTGGTTGCAGGAGGAGGGAGAAACCCTGCTCGGCGGCCATGCGGTCGTATCCGCTGACGGCGAGCGGCTTTACCTTACCGGTACCGATTTTCGTACCGGCCAGGGCCGCATCATCGTGCGGGATCGTGCAGACCTGGAGAAACTCGACGAATGGTCGTCGCATGGCATCGACCCGCACCAAGTGCTACTCGACGGCCAGGGGCATCTGGTCGTCGCCAACGGCGGAGTGCCGCGCAACCGCGCCGACAAGAAAATCGACCTCGATCGCATGGATTCCTCGCTGGTAAGGCTGGATGCCGCAAACGGCGGCCTGCTCGGCCAGTGGCGGCTGGACGATCCACGCCTGTCCCTGCGACATATGGCGTGGAATCGCTATCCCGCGGCGGACGGCGCCTTGCTTGGCATCGCCATGCAGGCCGAACATGCCGAGCCTTCGCGGCGTGCCTCTGCGCCCATCCTGGCTGTGTTCGACGGCGAACAGCTTGAAATACCGACGCACCGCAATGACGGAGTCGGCTATTGCGGAGACATTGCGCCAGCACATCGGGGCGGGTTCGTCCTTTCGAGCAACAAGGCAGGCCTGGCGCAGTTGTGGCATCCCGGCATTCCGGAAAAGCTTCAACCGGTCGTGAAGATGCAGGAAGCCTACGCGCTCACGACATGGCATGGACCCGGCCGGGGAGGTGGGGTTCTCGTCGCCACTGCGCTGGGGCTTGGCCGTTGGCATCCCGAAGCGCAGCCGACGCTCATTCCCTGGCCGCAGCCGATGGCACTTGATAACCACTGGGTGCTGATCGGAGAGGCCTAATCACGCTGGCCGTGACCGGGCGGGACGTTCGCCAAGGCACTAATTACAGGGGCCCCCACCGCTTTTCGATCAGAATAGTTGATTTTGATCATATGAGAATGGTTCTCATAATATATAATTACCAAAAATGTCTTCCGGTCATGCGATACCGGATTCCTCTACTACCGGTTAGCCAGCCCGACGCCAGCCATACCGCCTGATATTGCAAAGGTATAGCCATGCGTTTATCTCCGTTAGCTGCCGTGTTCCTGTGTGCGTTTCCGCTTGCCCATGCCGATGAGGCCTCCACGCTGGCAACGGTTTCAATCACCGCCAAGGGCTACGCGTCCGAGGATCTGGAAACGCCCGTGGCCACCACCGCACTCGACCGTGACGCGCTGACCAGGCGCAATGCCCAGAACGTCGGCGAAGCCTTGCGCGGCGAACCCGGCCTGAGCGTGGCCAGCGACGGTGTGCAGGGCCAGAACCCGGTGATTCGCGGCTTGAAGAAAGAGGGCGTGGTGCTGCTGGTCGATGGCATGCGCCTGAACTCGGCGCAACCGCAGGGCGCCATCGCCTCGTTCATGACGCTCGGCCTGGCCGAGCGGGTCGAGGTGGTGAAAGGCCCGGCCTCGGTGTTGTACGGCACCGGCGCGCTCGGCGGTGCGATCAACGTGATCCTGCCGCAGGCGGGTTTCGCATCGGGCAGCGCCTTCGATGTCACGGCTGCTTACGACAGCGCCAGCAGCGGTGTGCGGCTGGCCGGTATCGGCAATTTTGCGCAGGGCGACCATGCCTTGATGATCGGTGGCTCGCTGGCGCGCATGGACGATTACGACGCACCGTCCGGCACGGTCGACCGCACGGGTTACGACAGCGATGCGCTGATCGCGCAGTATCGTTTCCGCATCGACCCGACGCAGCAATTGCGTGTGTCGCTGCAGCGGCAAACCGACGAGGACGTCTGGTATCCGGGGTCGAAGAAACCCCATGCCAGCCCGGCGGTCGGCAGCGTCATGGTGCATTCGCCGCAGCAGGAGCGGACCTTGTACGAAATCGGCTACAGCCGCAAGGGTGCCGGTGCGCAACCCCTCAATCTCGACCTGCGCGCCTGGCGACAGGAAGTGACGCGCACGATCTACTCGTTTGGGGAAAATCTCGGCCGGGATATCGGCCGCGCCGATGCCGAATTCGTCACCGACGGGTTCGATGCCAAGGCCGACTGGCTGGTTCATGAACAGCATCTGCTCTCGTTCGGCATGAATGTCTGGCGCATGGATGCCACCACGCCGCGCCTGCTGCCCACGCCGCCGAACAACCCGACCAATCCGCTCAGGCGTAGCGATCCGTTCAACGGCGGACAGATCGACGCGCTGGGCTTCTATCTGCAGGACGACATGCGCTTCGGCAAGCTCAACGTGCTGGCTGGCCTGCGCCACGATACCGTCAAGGGCGACGCGAACTGGATGGGCAATCCGTCGCGGAACACGGGTCTCGACCGCGATGACAGTGCCGTGTCCGGCAGCCTTGGCCTGATCTATGAAGCCGACCCGATGCTGCGCCCCTTCGCCAACCTGTCGCGCGGCTTCCGCGCCGGCGAAATGCGCGAGCGCTTCGAAGCCTCGCCGCGCGGCGATGGCTACTTCTACGTCGGCAACCCGCAGATCAAGCCGGAAGTCGCCACCCAGTTCGAGATCGGCCTGAAAGGCGCGAACCAAAACCTCCAGTATGCGGCCTCGATCTACCGCAACCGCATCAGCGATTACATCACCGGCCAGCAGATCACCGGACCGGCGGCCATCGCTGCTTGCGGCGCGCCGAATGCTGTCTTCTGCAAGCAGACGGTGAACCTCGGCGAAGTCGTCATCGATGGCCTCGAAGCCAGTGCCCGCTGGCAGTTCGCGCGCGAGCAGTGGCTCTCGGTGGCTTACTCGCGCCTGCTCGGCGAGAACAAGGATCTCGACGAGCCGCTGTTCCAGATGCCGGCGGACGAGTTGAGTTTCGGTTGGGAAGGAAAAGTCGGCGCTGGCTGGACGGCAGATGCCACCGTACGATTGGTGGCGAAGCAGGATCGCGTTGCCACCGTGTTCGCGCGCGGTACCGAGAACGCGACAGCGGGCTTCGGCACGCTCGACCTGGGCGCGACCTGGGCCTACGCGAAAGATCAGTCCTTGCGCGTCGCGCTGAAGAACGTCGGCGACAAGGCCTATCACGAGCATCTGGCCGAAGGTGTCTCCGGGCAGGAGATCGAAGCGCCGGGTCGCAGCCTGCAACTGGTCTGGCGCGGCAAGTTCTGATGAAGAATCCTTTACGTGGACTTGGTGGCTGCCTGGCAGCCGTCCTTCTTATTTGGTCGGGGTTGGCGGCCGCGAAGCTGCCGAAGCTGGTGTTGTCCGGCCCCTATGCGGCGGTGTCGAACCCGCTGATCCACATGGTCGACAGCGGTGCGTTGAAGGACGTGGCCGAGGTCGTCGAATTCCGGCCCTGGAAAGACCCCGACCAGTTGCGCGTGCTGGCGCTGGATGCCAAGGCCGATGCCGACTTCGTCGCCATGCCGACCAACGTGGCCGCCAATCTTTACAACCGCGGCGTGAAATTGCAGCTGTTGAATGTCTCCACCTGGGGCGTGCTGTGGATGGTGTCGCGCGAGTCGAACCTCAAGACCCTCGCCGACTTCAAGGGCAAGGAAGTGCTGATGCCCTTCCGCGCCGACATGCCCGACATCGTGTTCCAGGCGCTGGCGGAAAAGCAGGGCCTGGACATGAAGCGCGACTTCAAGCTGCGCTACGTCGGTTCGCCGCTCGACGCCATGCAGATGATGATCACCCGTCGCGCCGACCATGCGCTGCTGGCCGAACCGGCCGCTTCCGTGGCGTTGCGCAAGACCAAGTCCTTCCCTGTCAGCGTCATCGCGCCGGAGCTGTATCGCAGCGTCGACCTGCAGCAGGAATGGGGCCGGGTGATGCAGCGCCCGGCGCGCATCCCGCAGGCAGGTATCGTCGCGCTCGGCAAGGTGCTGGGCGATGCGGTGCTGATCGACAAATTCCAGCGGGCCTATGCCGCCTCGCTCGCTTGGTGCGAGAAGCAGCCCGATGAATGCGGCAAGCGGGTCGCCAGCCGTATCGATATGCTCACACCCGAAGGTGTGGCCGATTCGGTGCGTGTCGACAATGCCGTGTTCGTGACCACCAAGGAAGCGAAACCCGAGCTCGAATTCTTCTTCGGCCTGTTGCACGCGAAGCAGCCAGGCCTGATCGGCGGCAAACTGCCAGACGAGGGCTTTTATCTGAAATGATCCTGTTGCGCCGGTGGCTGGCCGGCATCCCCGCCTATTTGTGGAGCGGCTGGGGCGCGCTATCCAGCTTGTTGCTGTTCGTCGCGGCCTGGGAAGTCCTGAGTCTCGCCTATGGTCCGCTGATTCTGCCCGATCCCGCTGCCTCCTTCGGCAAGCTGATCGCCTTGTTCCAGGACGGCCCGGCCTGGTCGGAACTGGCTGTCACGGCACGCCGCGCGATGAGCGGGCTGGCGCTGTCCATTCTCGCCGGCAGCGTCCTGGGCCTGCTGGCCGGCCTGTCGATGACAGCGTCGATGATGACGCGGCCGATTGTCACGGTGCTGCTCGGTACGCCACCGATCGCCTGGCTGGTGTTGGCCATGATCTGGTTTGGCGCCAGCGACGGCACGCCGATCTTCACGGTACTGGTCGCCTGCTTCCCGGTGATCTTCGTCGGCGCGCTGCAGGGCACGCGCACGCTCGACCATCACCTCAAGGACATGGCGAGCGTGTTCCGCCTGCCCTGGCACATGCGCCTGACCGATCTGTATCTGCCGCACGTCGCCTCCTATTTGTTTCCGGCATGGATCAACGCGCTCGGCAACTCGTGGCGCGTGGTGGTGATGGCCGAGCTGCTGTCGTCCGCTGACGGCATCGGCGCGGCGCTGGCGGTGTCGCGCAGCCAGCTCGACATGGAAGCCACGCTGGCGTGGATCGCCGCCGTCGTGCTGGCGCTGCTGGCGGTCGAATACCTGCTGCTCGAACCGGTCAAGCGCGAGGTCGAGCGCTGGCGGGAGACGGAAAAATGAGTTTGGCAATCGCGGGTGTCAAACATGCCTATGCGCTGAAGACGGTACTCGATGGCATCGACCTCGAGCTGCCGGCGGGGAACATCCTCGCGCTGGTCGGCCCGTCGGGCTGCGGCAAGACGACCCTGTTGCACCTCGCTGCCGGCCTGCTGACGCTGCAGGAAGGCACGCTCGACAACCGCTTTGCCCGGCCCGCCGTGATGTTCCAGCAGCCGCGCCTGCTGCCGTGGAAGACGGTGCGCGACAACATTGCCCTCGGTCTCAAGGCCTTGGGGTTTTCGCAGGCCGAGCGGCACGCTCGCGCCGCAACGATGGGGCGTGCCGTCGGGCTGGATGCCGAGGCGCTCGACCAGTTTCCGCATCAACTCTCCGGCGGCATGCAAAGCCGCGCCGCGCTGGCGCGGGCGCTGGTGCTGGAACCTGACCTGCTGCTGATGGACGAGCCCTTTGCCGCACTCGACATCGGCCTCAAGGCGCAACTGCACCGGCTGCTGCTTGACCATCAGGCGGTGCGGGGTACGGCCGTGCTGATGATCACCCATGATCTGATGGAAGCCGTGCGGCTGGCCGATGCCGTCCTCGTCATGGCACCCGATCCCGGCCGCATCGTCCATCGCTTTGAGCTCGACGCGCCGGCCACGACACGCGACGACGACTTTGTTCACGCCACGACCGCACGCCTGCTGCATGCGGAAGATGTGCGCGCCTGCTTCGGCCTCGATCCGCTGCATCCGACCGCAGGCGCAACCGTGCTTCCCGGAGGATCGCCATGCAGCCCGCCCTGACCGACATTCGTCATCCCGTCTGGATGTGCGGGTTCCGGCCGTTTTTCGTCGGCGCCGTTGTGGCCGCGCTGATTGCCATGCTGGCCTGGCTGGGTTTTCTGCTGTCGGGCTGGCCGCTGCCGGCGGTGGCGGGCGGGCCCTTTGTCTGGCACGCGCACGAATTGCTGTTCGGCTTCGCGCTGGCCGCCACGGCCGGCTTCCTGCTGCCGGTGGTGCCCGAGTTCGTCGGCGGTGGCGATTTTCCCCGTCACTGGGTGCGCCGCCTGTTCGTCCTCTGGCTGGTGGGACGCGCGGCATTCTGGGCCTCGGGCTGGTTCGGCATGCCGCTGCTCGCGCTTTCCGGGCTGGCGCATCTGGCGCTGCTCGGCGGCCTGGCTTGGCTGGCCGCGCCGCGCCTGTGGCGCGATCTCGAGCGCAAGCATCTCGCCTTTCTCTGGGCCATCGCCGGCCTGGTGCTGTGCGTCGGCGGCTTCTACACCGATGCACTCACCGGAGAACATCCCACCCGCTGGCTGTACGCGGCAGTCAATCTGTTCATGATGCTGATCCTCGTCGTGCTGGCGCGCATCTCGATGCGGCTGGTCAACTTCGTCATCGAGGAAGCCGGCATCGCGGGCGTCGACTACCGCGCGCGGCCGCCGCGGCGCAACCTGGCCATCGTCTGCATCGGCCTCTTCGCGACAGCCGAGTTCGCGCTGCCCGGTTCGCGCCTGTCCGGCTGGCTGGCGCTGGCCGCGGCCGCGGCGATCCTGAACCTGCTCAACGACTGGCATATCGGCCGTGTCTTGCTGCGCCGCTGGGCGCTGCTGCTCTACCTCGTCCTGTGGATGATGGCGGCGGGCTATGCGCTGATGGGGCTGGCGCTGGTATTCGATCAGTCCGTGCTGGCCGGCGCCGTCAGTGCCGGCCGCCACCTGCTTGCCGTCGGCGTGGTAGGCACGGCGATCTTCTCCGTCATGAGCATCGCCGGACGCGTGCATTGCGGCCGGCCGCTCGACGAAGGGGGGTGGATTCCCGCCGGTGCTTCGCTGTTGCTGGCGGCTGCCCTCGCGCGCGCCGGCGCGGCATGGCCGGGCGTCGAGCCGCGCCTGGCGTGGGGCCTTGCCGGCACCCTCTGGTGCCTGGCCTTCGGCCTCTACGCCTGGCGCATGACGGCGCAGCTGGCCGGTCCGCGCGACGATGGCCGGCAGGATTGTCAGGGCGTCGACGGGCTGTAAACTCATGTCCATGAAAGCCGTTCATCCCCTCTGGAGCTGTGCCCTGCGGCCCTTCTTTCTCTTTGCCGGCGTGGCGGCCGCGCTACTGATGGCGGCCTGGGGCCTGTTTCTGTTCGCCGGCCTGCCCTTGCCCGGAGTGCCCGGCGGCGCATTCGTCTGGCATGCGCACGAATTGCTGTTCGGCTTCGCGTTCGCCGCGATGACGGGCTTCGTGCTGACGGTGATTCCCTCCTTCGTCGGCGGCAACGATTTCGGCGCCCGGCCGGTGCGAACGCTCGCGCTGCTGTGGCTCGGCGGCCGCCTGGCGTTCTGGAGTTCCGGTGCCTTCGGCACGGCGGGCGTGGCGCTTGCCGGTCTGTTCCATCTCGCGCTGCTCGGTGGCCTGGCCTGGCTGGCCGCACCGCGCCTGTGGCGCGATCCCGAGCGCCAGCATCTTGCCTTCCGCTGGGTGATCGGCGGCTTCATGATTGGCGTGGCGGGTTTTTACTTCGATGCGCTGCGTGGCGAAGCGCCGGCACGCTGGCTGCACGCCACGCTCGGCCTGTTCATGATGCTGATCGTCGTTGCCCTGTCGCGCATCTCGATGCGCATCGTCAATCATGCGCTGCAGGAGGCCGGCAGCGCCGGACGGCCATACCGTGCCAGTCCGCCGCGCCGCAGGTTGGCCATCGCCGGCATCGGCCTGGCGACGGCGGCCGAATTCTTTGCACCGGGCACGCCGCTGGCCGGCGCCTGCGCGCTGGCCGCGGCCGGCGCCGTGCTCAACCTGATGATGGATTGGCGCATCGGCCGCACCTTGGGCTCCCGCCGGCCGCTGATGCTGTTCGGCGTGTATGCCTTCATGGCGACCGGCTATGCGGTCATGGGCCTTGCGCTGCTGCTCGACACCGGCTACTTCAGCGCCGGCCGGCATTTGCTCACCGTCGGTGCGCTCGGCTTGGCGATCTACGCCGTGATGGGCATCGCCGGCCGCGCCCACTGCGGGCGGCCGTTCGAGACGCGGTGGTGGCAGCCGGCGGGTGCGGGGCTGATCGTCGCGGCGGCGCTGGCGCGTGCCTTGAACGGGCTGGAACTGGCGGCATTGCTATGGACCCTGGCCTGGCTGTTGTTCGTGTTCCATATGGCGCCACAGTTCTGGCGCGCCCGCGCCGACGGGCTGTACGGTTGCAAGGGCACGGCGATCCCCTGAATCGCCGTCCTGCCGGCGCCGACTTTTGCCAATTCTTTTCCTATCGCCTCGATAGGGAAGATTCAATTGCCCTGAAAGCTCATGGGGCGTAGGCTGCGCGACATGGATAGATTTCATAAATCCATTCCTGTCATGCAATAGCAAAAAGGAGACGCGAACCATGAGTAATGAAATGAAGTGTCCCGTCATGCACGGTGGTGTGACCTCGGCAGCCATGTCGCACATGGACTGGTGGCCGAAGGCCCTGAACCTCGACATCCTGCATCAGCACGACGCGAAGACCAACCCGCTCGGCCAGGATTTCGATTACCGCGAAGAACTCAAGAAACTCGACGTCGAAGCCCTCAAGCGCGACGTCAAGGCGCTGATGACCGACAGCCAGGGCTGGTGGCCGGCCGACTGGGGCCATTACGGCGGCCTGATGATCCGCATGGCCTG
>CAYNCH010000002.1:16695-25121 GCA_964395815.1 uncultured Methyloversatilis sp. | reverse complement strand
GATGACCGCCTGATAACCGTTGATCGTCATGGTGTTCATGGTTCCACTCCATTCTCTTCCAGCCACTTGCGAATTTGCGCGACAGCGCCTTTATCCGTGTCGGGCGACGGGTGCGGGCGGTGAAAAACCCGCACCACCCCAAACAAAAATATCTCTACACGCGAGCCTTCGCGCTCATCGAACTCGGCGCCCAGCGATCTGAACAGCGCTTCGATGTCGGCCCAGCGAACATTTGCCGAGACAGGCCGGGCGAAGATGAGTTCAAGGGTGCGCTGGTGCTTTCGCTTCATTGACCTAATGGTAGCAGATAGTGGTATCACGATTCAAGCAATAGCGCCCCTGACCGCCCGTCATGCGGCTTGCTCCTGGCGCGGGGAGTGTGTAGGGCTTGTCCTGGGGTTTGGCATTGCGACATTGGGTGTCGTTCAACATGGCCGGGACTCCGAGTCCGAGTCATACCCGGTTTTGACTCCATACCCGGCTGACAACGGAATCTAACGGCTAATAGCGGCCCTTGTAACCTATATAAAACATAGTGTTATGGGCGTCACACTGTTCGTCTTGGTTCGCCAAAGTTCGAAAACTTGTTTACACGTTGAACAGGAAATTCAGCACGTCGCCGTCCTTGACGACATAGTCCTTGCCTTCGGCGCGCATCTTGCCAGCCTCCTTGGCACCGTGTTCCCCCTTGCAGGCGATGAAATCCTCGTAGGCGATGGTCTGGGCGCGGATAAAGCCGCGCTCGAAGTCGGTGTGAATCACGCCCGCCGCCTGCGGGGCGGTGTCGCCACGGTGGATGGTCCAGGCGCGCACTTCCTTGACGCCGGCGGTGAAGTAGGTCTGCAGGCCGAGCAGGTGGTAGGCGGCGCGGATCAGGCGGTTCAAGCCCGGTTCGTCCATGCCCATGTCGGCGAGGAAGATGGCCTTATCCTCGTCGGCGAGGTCGGCGATCTCGGCTTCGATGGCGGCGCAGATGGCGACGACATCGGCGTTTTCCCTGGCGGCGTGCACCTGCACGGCTTCCAGATGCGGGTTGTTGTCGAAGCCGCCTTCCTTGACGTTGGCGGCGTACAGCACCGGCTTAGCAGTGAGCAGGAAGAACTGGCGCAGGTTGTTCCACTCCTCCTTGCTAAGGTCGAGAGCGCGCACCGGCTGGGCCTGGTCGAGCTGCGCGCGACACTTCTCCAGCACGTCGACGAGCAGTTTGGCTTCCTTGTCGCCGCCGGCCTTGGCCTGCTTCGAGTAGCGCGTCAGCGCCTTCTCGACGGTGGCGAGATCGGCGAGGCACAGCTCGGTATCGATCACCTCGATATCGCGCAAAGGATCGACGCTGCCCGAGACATGGACGATGTTGTCGTCGGCGAAGCAGCGCACGACATGCACGATGGCGTCGGTCTCGCGAATGTTGGCGAGGAACTGGTTGCCGAGGCCCTCACCCTTGCTCGCGCCGGCGACCAGGCCGGCGATATCGACGAACTCGACGATGGCGTGCTGGATCTTCTGCGGCTTGACGATCTGCGCCAGCGCCTCGAGGCGCGGGTCCGGCACCTCGACGATGCCGACGTTCGGCTCGATGGTGCAGAAGGGGTAGTTGGAGGCTTCAATGCCGGCTTTGGTCAGCGCATTGAAGAGGGTGGACTTGCCGACGTTGGGCAGGCCGACGATGCCGCACTTGAGGCTCATAGAGGTTCTTTCGCAGGGGGTTTGCTGTTGATGCGCTGAGTCGCGGCGTTGAATTCGCTCTTCGCCAGCAGCGGCCAGGCCAGCAGCGCACGGTTGAGGGCGGCATCGATCTCGCCGGATTCTTCCTTGCGCGGAGGCTTGAGGACGTAATTGACGACATCGTTCCGGTCGCCGGGGTGGCCGATGCCGATCCGGAGGCGCCAGTAGTCCTGCGTGCCGAGATGGCTGGTGATGTCCTTCAGCCCGTTGTGGCCGCCGAGGCCGCCGCCGAACTTGAGGCGCAACTGGCCAGGCGGAATGTCGAGTTCGTCGTGGACGACGAGCATCTCGGCGGGGGCGATGCGGTAGAAGTGCGCGAGCGCCTGCACCGACTGGCCGGAGCGGTTCATGAAGGTCTGCGGCATCAGCATATACAAGTCGGCGCCGGCCGAGTTGTACTTGGGGCACTTGGCGACCAGGCCGTGGTAACGCGCTTCGTGCGCGAACGACGCGCCCAACTCGCGCGCGAGGCGCTCACAAAACCAAAACCCGGCGTTGTGCCGGGTTTCGGAATAGTCGGCCCCGGGGTTGCCGAGGCCGACAACGAGGCGAAGTGCAGGCTGCAATTACTTCTTCTCGGCCGGCTTCTTCTCGGTGGTGATCTGGGTTTCCACCGGAGCAGCTTCCTCTTCGGAAGCGGCACCGCCACCGCGCACGACGATACCGGCCACGACCGGGTCACCCTCGCCATGATGCACGACTTCGACGCCCGCCGGCAGCGCGAGCTGGGAGACATGCAGCGACTGACCGCCCTTCATGTCCTTGAGGTCGACCTCGATGAACTCGGGCAGGTCCTTCGGCAGGCACTTGACGTCGAGTTCGGTGATGACGTGCTGGACCATGCCGCCGTCGAGCTTGACGCCCGGGGCAATCTCGGCATTGATGAAGTGCAGCGGCACCTTCTGGTGGATCGCATGGGTGGCGTCGATGCGCTGGAAGTCGACGTGCTTGATGATCATCTTGTAGGGATGCATCTGGACGTCGCGCAGCAGGCACATTTCCTTGGCGCCGGCGATGTTCATGTTAATGACGGAGGAGTGGAAAGCCTCCTTGCGCAGAGCCTGGTAGAGCTCGTTGTGATCGAACTCGATCATCTGCGGGGCGACGGTACCGCCGTACAGGATGCCGGGAACCCGGCCGGCGCGAACGAGGCGGCGGCTCGCACTCGATCCCTTCACTTCGCGCTTGGTGGCGTTGATTTCGAATTGCATGGTGTGCTCCAGAAAATTCCCCGCCCGCGACCAGGCAGAGAGGTTGAGAAAACGGTTATTCCATGAACAACGAGGAAACGGATTCCTCGTTGCTGATGCGGATGATGGTTTCGGCCAGCAGGCCGGCGATCGACACGACGCGGATGCGATCACAGGCCAGCGCGTCCTCGCGCAGCGGGATGGTATCGGTAATGACGACCTCGTCCAGATCGGACTCGGCGATGCGCGCGATCGCGCTGCCCGACAGCACCGGGTGGGTGCAATAGGCCATCACCTTCTTGGCGCCGTGCTCCTTGAGCGCGCGCGCGGCCTTGCACAGCGTGCCGGCGGTATCGACGATGTCGTCCATGATCACGCAGCTGCGGCCCTCGACGTCGCCGATGATGTGCATCACTTCGGAAACGTTGGCCTTCGGGCGACGCTTGTCGATGATCGCCAGGTCGGTTTCGAGGCGCTTGGCGGCGGCACGGGCACGCAGCACGCCGCCGACGTCGGGCGAAACGACCAGCAGGTCATCGTGACGCTGCTTCCAGATGTCGCCGAGCAGGATCGGCGTGGCGTAGATATTGTCGACCGGGATGTCGAAGAAGCCCTGGATCTGGTCGGCATGCAGATCCACCGTCAGCAGGCGCTGCACGCCCGAGGCCTGCAGCATATTGGCGACCACCTTCGCGGCGATCGGCACGCGCGCCGAGCGCGGCCGGCGGTCCTGGCGGGCGTAGCCGAAGTAGGGCACGGCGGCGGTAATGCGGCCAGCCGAGGCGCGTTTGAGCGCATCGGCGAGGATCACCAGTTCCATCAGGTTGTCGTTGGCCGGCGCGCAGGTCGGCTGAAGAATGAAGACATCCTTGCCGCGCACGTTTTCAAGCAGCTCGACGCTGCTTTCCCCGTCGGAGAAGCGGCCCACGGTACAGCGGCCCAGCGAGATGTTGAGCCGCTTGGCGACGTCGGCAGCCAACTTGGGGTTGGCGTTGCCGGTAAAGACCATCAGACTGTCGTAGGCCATGATGTGCTGCCGAGGCGACGTTGGAAGCGAAACGGGCAGACACAGTAGCGTTTCTGGGTCTGCCCGGCGATGTTCTGGCTGGGGAGGAAGGATTCGAACCTTCGCATGCCGGAATCAAAATCCGGTGCCTTAACCAGCTTGGCGACTCCCCAATTTCGGGCTGGCAGCGAATGCTGCAACGCGAAAGGCCGCGAATTTTCCGGGTTTTACGGATTCATGTCAATCATTGATGCCACAGTTCAGGCAATAGCGGGCGATGCGAGGGGGTGCACCGTCAGGCCGCTCACCGTCAGTGCGGCCATGTCGCCCGGCAGCGCCCGCCGGGCCGCCTCGGCGGAGGCTTGCTCGGCAAAGGGCACGAAACAGCAGGCGCCCGAGCCGGTCATGCGCGCATCACCGAAACGACGCAGGATGGCGAGATGCCGCGCGACGTCCGGATACAGCCGGCAGGCGACGGGTTCGAGATCGTTGTGGCCGTCGCCCGCTCGCCACGTGGCCGGATCGATCGCCGGGGTATCGCGCTTCAGGTCCGGATCGCGGAAGATGGCGGGCGTCGGCACGGTGGCGGCCGGCAGGGTCAGCAGGTAATGATCATCCGGCACGGCCACGTCGGTGAAGCGCTCGCCGACGCCTTCGGCGAAACAGCTGCGGCCGTGGATGAAGACCGGCACATCGGCCCCGAGTTGCAGGCCGAGTGCCTGCAGTTCCGTGCGTGTCAATCCGCATTCCCATAGATGGTCGAGCGCGATCAGCGTCGTCGCGGCATCCGAGCTGCCGCCGCCGAGGCCGCCGCCCTGCGGAATGTGCTTTTCGAGATCGATGGTCACGCCGGGCGCCGTCCTGCCGGCGCCGACTTTTTCGCGCAGCATCAGCGCCGCGCGCACCACGAGGTTCTGTTCGTCGGGCACGCCGGGCGTCGGCGTCGCCAGCACGATCCGGCCATCGCTCCTCGGCACGAAGCGCAGGGTGTCGCACAAGTCAATGAAGCGGAACACCGTTTGCAGCAGGTGATAGCCATCGGCGCGGCGGCCGACGATGTGCAGGAACAGATTGAGCTTCGCGGGCGCCTGCCAGGCGTTGTCCCAGCCCAGGCTCATCGCACCTCGCTCCATTCGTCGATTTTCAGGCGTACATGGATATCGTCGCGCTCCAGTTCGATCACCGTCGGCAAGGCGTCCGGCCCGGCGGCCTCGCGCTCGATGATGCTGACGCGCCAGCCTTCGACCTCGGGTGCTTCGCCGAGCAACCAGCGCGCGGACGCTTGCAGGGGCAGACGAAAACCGAATACCTGCTCGCTAAGCGAGCCCCAGTCGTCGGCGACGAAACGGCGCTGGTCGGCCAGGGTAAGGCGCGCACCGGCCGCATCGCGCTCGATTTCGGCCACGCCCTGCCCGAGCGGCGTGGCCAGCAGGATTGCATCGTGCGCCGGGGCATGGCGCCAGTCGATCTTCACGTAGTGACGGATTTCACCCTGCCGCACGGCCAGACGGCCGTTGAAGGCGAAAGCGGTAATTTCCGCCAGCGGCGGACGTGACGGCAGCGGCTGCGGACTGGCGCAGCCCGCGAGGACGATGATCGCCAACAGGCTGGCGAATATCCTGCGCATCAGGGCAGCAGGCGCTTGAGGGTCTCCGCCAGCGTTTCATTCGCCGGACTGTCGCGCCGCGCTTTTTCCCAGGTGGCCTTCGCCTCGTCCTGCCGGCCGAGCGACCACAGCACCTCGCCGAGGTGGGCGGCGATTTCCGGGTCGGCGCGAATGCCGTACGCCTGCTGGAGGACGGCCAGGGCAGCCTGCGCATCGCCGAGACGGAACAGCACCCAGCCCTTGCTGTCGAGAATGAAGGGGTCGTTCGGCGCGAGTTCGAGGGCCTTCTCGATCAGCTCGCGCGCCTCGGGCAAGCGTTCCTTGCGGTCAGCCAGCGAATAACCGAGTGCATTGTACGCATGGGCATGGTCGGGCTTGATGCGGAGGAGGTGGCGCAGGCGGGTTTCAAGTTCGTCAGGACGACCAAGCTTTTCCGCCAGCAGGGCCGCTTCGTAAAGCAGCTCGGGCTGCTCGGGCAGTTTGTCGAGACCGGTGGCAAGGACGGCATGGGCATCCGCCAGGCGACCGGCCTCGCGCAGCAATTGCGCTTCGCCGATCAGCAGCTGCGCGCGCTGGCGCGGATCCTCGGCCGCGGTTTCGGCCAGATGGCGGCGCGCCTCCTCCAGCCGGCCCTGCTTCGCCCGCACGTTGGCGCCGTGCAGGCGTGACGACAGATAATGCTCGCCTGCACCGACCGCATCGAACCACTTGAGTGCGTCCGCCCAACGCTGGCTGTCTTCGGCGATCTGGCCAAGGTAGTAGCGGGCCTTGTCGGCTTCCGCATGGCCGATATCGACGAGTTGCCGCAGATGACGTTCGGCTTCGGCGGTATCGTTGAGCTGCAGGGAAAGGACGGCCAACGCGAAAACAACGTCGCCATTCTTCGCCAAGTCGTTCTTGCCTTGTTCGAGCAGGGCCTGGAATTCTCGGCGTGCTTCCGCGAAGCGCTGTTCGGCCACCAGGCCACGCGCGTAAGTCATGCGGGCATTGCGGGCGCCCGGATTGGCGGCGACGAATTTGCCCAGGGCCGTCATGGCCTGTCCACGGTTTTCGATCAATTGCACATTCAGCAGCGCGGCAGCTTCCCAGTCCGGTTTGAGTTCGAGCGTGCGCTGGATGTAGGTATGCGCGGCGTGGAGATCGCGCGCCTCGACCGCGGCCACGGCACGCGCGTAATGGGCTTCCGGATGATCGAGGTAGGGCGCGGTGACTTCGACGATCACGTCGAGGATGGCCTTGCGGTCGCCGCTGCGCGAAAACATGCGATTCAGATGGGAAAGATTCTGGCCGATGAGGCCAGGCTCCGCCGCCAGCAGGACGCCAAGTGCCATCCTGAGCTCGTCGTGACGCCCATGGATCGCCAGCATGCGGATCAGCATCTGACGCGCCTGCGCGGATTCCGGCTCGATCTCGCTCCACAGACGCGCCGCTTCGAGCGCGATATCCGGCATACGGCCATGCATGGCGATCTCGGTGGCACGGCGCGCAATGCGCGGATCGCGGGTTTCCTTGGCGAGGTCGCGGTAAAGCGTCGCGGCGCTCGCCCATTCACCGCGCTGGCCAGCCATCTCGGCGAGCAGGAAACGATAGAGACGCTCGGGGGTCAAGGGCAGGGACGGCAGGTTCTGGACGGCCTTTTTGTCCTCTGCGTCATCCTTAGCCGCAGCGGGCTCCGCAGCCTTTACGGCGGGGCGTGCCGTGGCGTCGTCATTCGTCCGGACGCTCACCGGCGCCAGGGTGCAACCGGAAGCGAGCAGGACCGCAAGCAAAGAGGGCAGGATCGGCTTCATGGGGGTGTCTTGCACGTGGAACTAGAATGGCACCATGTTAGCAGTTTCCCATTTTGGCCACGTTCCGCCCGCCGGACTCCGCCGCCATGCCTGAGCTTCCCGAAGTCGAAGTCACGCGGCGCGGCATCGCCCGCCAGGTCGAGGGACGGGAACTCGAACGCGCCGTCTTGCGGACACCAGCCTTGCGTTATCCGATTCCGGACGGATTGGCGCAGCAGCTTGCCGGCCGATCGCTGCTGGCGACCCGGCGGCGCGGCAAGTATCTGCTGCTCGATTTCGGCACGGGGCATCTGCTCATCCACCTCGGCATGTCCGGCAGCCTGCGCTTCGTTGCCCCCGCAACGCCGCCGGGCAAGCATGACCATGCCGACTTCGTTTTCGGCACCGACGGGAAGGATGGCATCCTGCGCCTCACCGACCCGCGCCGCTTCGGGGCCCTGCTGTGGCTGAAGGGCGATCCGCTCGCCCATCCGCTGCTGGCGAAACTGGGCATCGAACCGCTCAGCCCCGATTTCACCCCGGCCTGGCTGCATGCGGCACTGCAAGGGAAATCCGTCGCGATCAAGCCTGCCATCATGGATGGCGGACGGGTGGTCGGCGTGGGCAACATCTATGCGGCGGAAAGCCTGTTCGACGCGGGCATCGACCCCCGCCGTCCGGCCGGGCGTGTGTCATTTGCACGCCTCGAACGACTGGTGCCCGCCATCAAGGCGACCTTGCGTGCCGCCATCCGCGCAGGTGGCAGCACGCTGCGCGACTTCTGCAATACTTCAGGAGGCATGGGCGACTTCCAGACCCGCCACAAGATCTACGACCGGGCGGGGGAAGCCTGCATCAGGTGCGGAACGCCGATCCGGCTGATTCGCCAGGGGCAGCGCTCGACCTGTTTCTGTCCGCGCTGCCAGCGTTGAACACGGTCAGGCGCCGGTCAGCTTCCTGAATTTCGCCATCAACTGGTCTTGACTCTCGACGTGATTGGGGTCCTGCGGGATGCAGTCCACCGGGCAGACCTCGCGGCACTGGGGGGTGTCGTAGTGACCGACGCACTCGGTGCACTTGTCGGGGTCGATCACGTAAATCTCGTCACCTTGCGAAATCGCGTTGTTCGGGCA
>CAYNCH010000002.1:0-16595 GCA_964395815.1 uncultured Methyloversatilis sp. | reverse complement strand
TGCACGAATTTAGAGACATCGCCCCCCAGGAATGCGATCTCTCTCACCATTGTCGCCGAGATGAACATGTATTGTTCGCCCGGCGTCAAAAACAGTGTTTCAATATCCGGATGCAGGCTGCGGTTCATCCCGGCCATCTGAAACTCGTACTCGAAATCCGAAACGGCGCGCAAGCCGCGCAGGATGACGCGGGCGTTGCGTTCGCGCAGAAAATCCATCAGCAGACCGTCGAAGCCGACGATCTTGACGTTGGGCATGTCCTTGCAGAGCGTCTGCGCCATCTCGACGCGCTCGGCGAGCGGAAAGATCGGTCGCTTGCTGTGACTCTCGGCGATACCGACGACGACATGGGCGAACAGGCGTGCGGCGCGGCGCACCAAATCTTCATGTCCCCGCGTGAAGGGATCGAAGGTGCCCGGATAGACGGCGATGCCGTTGTTCATTCATGCCCCAGCAAATGATAGAAAACCTGACCGGCCTGGCCCTGCTTGCGGACCCGCCAGTCGCCCAGCGATTCGATGCGGTGCTCGGCTTCGGCGTAGATCAACGCGTCGGGCCGGGCCAAGGCCGGCAGCAGCGGGGTCACCCGCTCCAGCCAGCCCTGTCGATACGGCGGGTCGAGCAGGATCAGGTCGAAACCATGATCGGCATTGCTCTGCTGCGCCGCGGCGGAGGCGAATTCTAGCGCATCCGCTCGCAGTGCCTTGAGACGCCCCCCTTCCTTGTCAAGGGAAGCGGCATTCTGCTTGAGGCGCGCGAAAACTCCCGAATCGCGCTCGACCAGCACCACCTCGGCCGCGCCGCGCGAAGCGCACTCGAAGCCGAGCATGCCGCTGCCGGCGAAAAGATCGAGACAGCGCCAGCCGGACAGATCCTGACCGAGCCAATTGAACAGCGTTTCGCGCACACGATCGGGCGTCGGCCGCAAGCCGGGCGCATCGGCAACCTGGATCAGGCGGCTGCGCCACTCGCCACCGGTGATGCGGACTTTGCTCAAGGTCGGCTCAAGCTGGGATCAATCCGCCGCCACGATCACCGTCACGAGGTTTTCCGGCTTCACGTAGCGCTGGAAAGCCGCCTTGACGTCGTCGCGGGTCACAGCCTCGACCAGGCGCGGAAACTGGTCGAGATAGTCGAGCGGCAGGTTGTAGAAACCGATCAGGGAAAGATAGCCGAGCAGTTTGGCGTTGCTGTCGATGCGCAGGGCCTGGCCGTCGATCAGGTTCTTCTTCGCGGCGGCGAGTTCCTCGGGCGTCGGGCCTTCGGCGAGGAAGCGGGCAAGCACATCGTCGACGACCTTGAGGGCATCCTGCGCCTGCTCGCGCTTGGTCTGCAGGCCGATCTCGAAGGGACCGGGCAGCACGCGCGGCGCGAAATAGGAATAAACGCTGTAGGCGTAGCCGCGCTTTTCCCGCACCTCCTTCATCAGGCGCGAGACGAAGCCGCCGCCGCCCAGCGTGTAGTTGCCGACCAGCAGCGCAAAATAATCAGGGCCGGCATCGCGTTGATTGGCGGGCAGGCCGACGTGGATATGCGACTGCGCGGCGGGATGGGCGACCTTGATCGTCTCGCGCTGCGGCAGCGTCACTGCCGGCAACGGTGCGACGGCCGCGCCGCGCGGCAACGCCTCGGTGAGTTGTACGGCGATCGCCTCGGCCTCCTGCCGCGACACGTCGCCGAGGATGGACACCACGGCGTTGGCGGCGACGTAATGGGCGCGGTGGAAGGCGACAATATCGTCGCGCTGGATCTGCGCCACGCTTTCCGGTGTCGCCATGCGTCCGTAGGGATGGCCCGGGTAAATGGCGGCGGCGAAACGCTCGGCCGCCACGTGTTCCGGCCGCGTGGCCGCATCCTTGAGCGCCTCGATCATGCGCGTCTTTTCGCGCTCGAACGCGCCGGCGGGAAAAGTCGGCGCCGACAGGACAGCACGCATCAGTGCCAGCGCGCCGGTTTTCTCTTCGGCCGAGGACAGTGTGCGCAGCATCGTGCTCGCCTTGTCCTGATCGGACCCGGAAGACAAACGCGCGCCGAGTTCGACGAGCCGCGCCGAAATGCGCTCCTCGTCGAGTTCGGCCGTACCCGATTCCAGCAGGCCGGCCGTCAGGCTGGCGACGCCGGACTTGCCGGCAGGGCTCCGGGCGCCGCCGGCGACGAAATCGATCTGCACGTCGAGAATCGGCAGGTCGCGGCTTTCGACGTAAATCACCCTGGCGCCGGTCGGAGCAACCCAGTGCTGGATCTGCGGACTGGCCCAGGCGGCACCAGCCATGAACAGCGAGAACAGGAAAACGATTGGGTGCATGGTCAGGTCCTTCAGTGGCGGGCGGCAAAACCGGTCTTCTTCTTCGCGGCCGTGTCGATAGGCTGCGGATCGAGCACGGCCACCGTCAGGCGATCGTCACCGGTGGCGCCGAAGTATTTCTTCGCCACCGCCTGCACCTCCTCGGCCGTAACGCTGCGAATCTTTTCGAGCAGCTTGTCGATATTGCGCCAATGCACGCCCGAGGCTTCCGCGTGGCCGATCTCCATCGCCTGCGCCATCAGCGAATCGCGCTTGTAGACCTGTGCCGCAATGGTCTGCGTCTTGACGCGCTTCAACTCTTCCTCGGTCACGCCCTCGTCCTGAATGCGCTTGATTTCGGCACGCAACGCGGCTTCGAGCTCGGCGATCGTGCGTCCGGCCGCCGGCTGGCCGGCGACAATAAACTGCGTCTCGCCGCGCACCGTCGCGTCGTAGCCCGCGCCGGCCGACTGGGCGATCTTCTCGCCGCGCACCAGCCGCTTCGAAAAACGCGCCGCGTCATTGCCGTCGAGCACGGCGGCCAGCACCTCGAGTGCATAGGGCTCGCGGTCATTGTCGATATCCATGAGCTTGGGCACCTTCCAGGCCATCAGCAGGTAAGGTAGTTGCGCGGGCGCCTTCACCGTCACGCGGCGCATGCCGGCCTGCGCAGGCTCGTTCTGCGGCTTGCGGCCGGGCAGCGCCTTGGCCGGGTGCTTGCCGTAGGTCTGCGCGGCAAGCTTGAACACCTCCTGGTGATCGACATCGCCGACCACCACGACATAGGCATTGTTCGGCGCGTACCAGTCGCGATACCAGTCGCGCGCATCCTGCCAGCTCATGTTCTGCAGGTCGTCCATCCAGCCGATGATCGGCCGGCGATAGGGGTGCGCCATGAATGAAGCAGCCTTGAGCGCCTCATAGACGCGCGCTTCGGGATTGTCCTCGGTGCGCAGGCGACGCTCCTCCATGACCACCTGGATCTCGCTGGCGAACTCCTCGGCCTTGAGTTCGAGATTCGCCATGCGATCGGCTTCGAGCCGCATCATCTCGGGCAGCGCACCCTTCGGCACGATCTGGAAATAGGCGGTGTAGTCGAGACTGGTGAAGGCATTGTCGCGTCCGCCAGCGGCGGCGACGCGCTGGTTGAACTCGCCGGGCTTCAGCGTCTGCGTGCCCTTGAACATCATGTGTTCGAGCACATGGGCGACGCCGGAGGTGCCGTCTTTTTCGTCCATCGCGCCGGCGCGGTACCAGACCATATGCACGGCGGTCGGCGCGCGACGGTCTTCCTTGACGATGACACGCAGCCCATTGTTGAGAGTGGTTTCGTAGGAATTGGCCAAAGTCGGCGCCGGCAGGACGGCGAGACCGAGCCACGGCAGAAGTAAGGATCTGATTTTCATGGGACTCCAGGTCTTCTAGCTTAGAATTTGCGCCCCGCATCATACGGCGCGGGAACAGCCTACGACTGGATATCTCATGTTTGGTTTCCTCAAAAAGAATCAAGACGCCGAAAGCACGACAAGCGCGACAGCCGCGCCGAAGTCCTCCTGGACCGAGCGCCTGAAAGCCGGCCTCGCCCGCACGCGCACGGTACTGAACACGCCGCTGAGTGAGTTGTTCTCACGCGCGAAGATCGATGACGAACTGCTCGAAGACCTCGAATCCACGCTGCTGATGGCCGATTGCGGCGTCGAGGCGACGACCTGGCTGCTCGACGAATTGAAGGCCCGTGTGAAGAGGGAAAAGATCGAGTCGCCGGCCGCCCTGCGCGGTGCGCTGATCGACCTGATGACACAGCTGCTGGCACCCCTGGAGCAGCCGCTCGATCTCAACCACCCCGCGCAAAACCAGCGACCGTTCATCATCATGATCGCCGGCGTGAATGGCGCCGGCAAGACGACGTCGATCGGCAAGCTGGCCAAGCAGTTCCAGAAGGATGGCCACGGCGTGCTGCTGGCCGCCGGCGATACCTTCCGCGCCGCGGCGCGCGAGCAGTTGGCCGAATGGGGCCGCCGCAACGACGTCACGGTGATTGCGCAGGAATCGGGCGATCCGGCCGCGGTAGTCTTTGACGCCATCAGTGCGGCGCGCGCGCGCAACATCGATGTGATGATGGCCGACACCGCCGGCCGCCTGCCGACACAGCTGCACCTGATGGAAGAAATCGCCAAGGTGCGCCGTGTCATCCAGAAAGCCGAACCCACCGGCCCGCACGAAGTGCTGCTGGTGCTCGACGCCAACATCGGCCAGAATGCCATCCAGCAGGTCAAGGCCTTCGACAAGGCGATCAATGTCACCGGCCTGGTCGTCACCAAGCTCGACGGCACGGCCAAGGGCGGCGTGCTTGCCGCGATCGCCCGGCAATGCCCGAAGCCGGTGCGCTACATCGGCGTCGGCGAAGGCATCGACGATCTGCAGCCGTTCCAGACACGCGAGTTCGTCGAGGCACTGTTCGGCAGTTGATCGCCGTCCCGCCGGCACCGACTTTTCCATGATCCGCCTCACCGAACTCCGGTTGCCGCTGGAGCATCGACCTGAAGAACTTACGGCCGCCGTCCTGCAACGGCTCGGCCTCAAGCCGGATCAACTGCTGGAATTGCGTATCCACAAGCGCAGCCCCGACGCACGCAAGAAGAGCGCGCTGCTGTTCGTCTACAGCCTTGACCTCGAAGTCACCGACGAAGCGGCCGTGCTGGTGCGTTTCAAGGACGATAGTCAAGTCAAGCCGACGCCGGACATGGCTTACCATTTCGCCGCACAGGCACCGGCATCCTTTCTCCGTCCCGTCGTCGTCGGCTTCGGCCCGGCCGGCATTTTCGCGGCATTGATCCTGGCGCAATCCGGTTTCAAACCGCTGGTGCTGGAGCGCGGCAAGCAGGTGCGCGAGCGGACCCGGGACACCTGGGATCTGTGGCGCAAGCACACCCTGCACCCGGAATCGAACGTCCAGTTCGGCGAGGGAGGGGCTGGCACGTTTTCCGACGGCAAGCTCTACAGCCAGATCCGCGATCCGCGCCATCTGGCGCGCAAGGTGCTGACGGAGTTCGTCAAGGCCGGTGCGCCGGAAGAGATTCTGTACGTCAATCGGCCGCACATCGGCACCTTCCGGCTGGTCAGCATGGTCGAGAAAATGCGTGCCGAGATCGAGGCGCTGGGAGGCGAGATCCGCTTTCAGGCACGCGTCGAGGATGTCCTGATCGAAGCGGGTTGCCTGCGCGGCGTGGTTCTTGCCGATGGCGAGGAAATCCGCGCCGACCACGTTGTGCTGGCGCTCGGCCACAGCGCACGCGACACGTTTGCCATGCTGCACCGGCGCGGCGTGTTCATGGAGGCCAAGCCCTTTGCTGTCGGCTTACGCATCGAGCACCCGCAGTTGCTGATCGACCAGGCGCGCTACGGCAACTTCGCCGGCCATCCGCTGCTCGGTGCCGCCGACTACAAGCTGGTGCATCACGCCAAGAATGGCCGCGATGTCTACAGCTTCTGCATGTGCCCCGGCGGGCAGGTGGTGGCGGCAACCTCGGAGCCGGGCCGCGTCGTCACCAACGGCATGAGCCAGTATTCGCGCGCCGAGCGCAATGCCAACAGCGGGCTGGTGGTGAATGTGGCGCCGGCCGATTTCGCAGGCGAAGGGCCGCTGGCCGGCATCGCGTTCCAGCGTCGCTGGGAACGCCGTGCCTTCGAACTCGGCGGCGGCAATTATGACGCGCCGGGCCAGCGCGTCGGCGATTTTCTCGCCGGCCGGCCTTCACACTCGCTCGGCGCCGTCAAGCCATCCTATCAGCCGCGAGTGAAACCGACCGATCTGGCGACGGCCCTGCCCGACTTCGTCATCACCGCCCTGCGCGAGGCGATTCCCGCCTTCGAACGCCAGATCCGCGGTTTCGCGCTTGACGACGCAGTACTTACCGGTGTCGAAACGCGCACCTCGTCGCCGCTGCGCATCACGCGCGGCCCGGACGGCCAGAGCCTCAACGTGAAGGGCCTCTATCCCGCCGGCGAAGGGGCGGGGTACGCCGGCGGCATCCTGTCCGCCGGCATCGACGGCATCGAGATGGCGGAAGCCGTGGCCCGCGCCATCGCCGCATCATCACCGGGGTAGGCGACCGCATCCAGATAATGGAAAATAGCGATACAACACGTCCAATAAAAGTCAGGAGCAGCCATGCGCAACAATCAACCCGTCACCGGCGTCGAGAGGCATTACTCCGACGACATCGCCATCATTTCGCATACCGACGAAAAGGGCCGCATCACCTTCATCAACGACGACTTCGTCGCGGTGAGCGGCTTCGAACCTGACGAACTGATCGGCCAGCCGCACAACATGGTGCGCCACCCCGACATGCCGGCCGAGGCCTTCCGCGACCTGTGGGATACGGTCAAGAGCGGGCGCCCGTGGGCGGGAATCGTCAAGAACCGCTGCAAGAACGGCGACCATTACTGGGTGCGCGCCTCGGTCACGCCGAAGATTGGCGGCGGCTACATGTCCGTGCGCGTCAAGCCCTCGCGCGAGGAGGTTACCGCCGTCGAGACCCTGTATGCGCGGATGCGGCAGGACCCGTCGATCCGTCTGCGCGAAGGGATGGCGGTGCGCACCGGGGTGGGGGGCCTGATTGACAATTTATGGGAAAAAATCGACAGCGTACGCATCGGCCCGCGCCTGATGGTCGTGCTGGTACTGGTGATGGCGCTGCTGGGCGGGGCGCTGGTGGAGAGCCAGCTTTCCGCCACCCGCATCGAGGCGGGGTATGCCCGCTACATAGAACAGTTCGGCACCCGCCGCGCGCAGTTCGTCAATCTGTACGCACAGGGCCTGCAGATGGGTCAGGCGACGCGCAACATCATGCTCGACCCGGCCAACCCCAAGGCGTATGACAACTACAAGAATGCCGCGGCCAGTTTCGACAAGGCGGCGGCCCAGGCTGCTGATCTCGACAAGCGCACGCTCAAGACCGGTCTGCCGGACAAGGTCGTCGCCTTGCGGGCCGAGCAGAAAGCCATGCACGAGAGCATCTTCGAGCTGGTCAAGGCCGGCGATGCCGAGGGGGCCAAGCGCTACCTGAACCAGACCGAAACACCGAAATGGCGCGAAATGCGCGATGTCATGCTGACAGAAATCAAGCGTCTCGAAGCAGTGCTGCCCGAAATGCGCGCGGAGTTGAAAGACGCCGCCGCTGCATCGCAACGGCGCAGTTTGTGGTTTGGCGGCAGCGCCATCATGCTGGGCATGCTGCTGGGCGGGCTGTTGCTGAGCCGCATCGGCCGCGAAGCGCGCCGTGCCGAGGCAGTAGCTTCCGCAGTCGCCGGCGGCCACCTGGCCGAAACGATACGCGCCGGCGGCCGGGATGAGTTCGGTGCCATCCTGACGCGCATCGCCATGCTGCGCAACCGCTTGCACGAGGCCATCAGCCTGATCCACCAAAGCGCCCGCGCACTCGACCATTCCAGCCGGCAACTCGCCGCCGCCAGCGAAGAAACGGTGCAGGCGGCACAGGCCCAGTCGTCCGCCATCGCCAGCATCGCCGCTGCCGTCGAGGAGTTGTCGACGGCGACCGACGAAATGAGCGGCAATGCCAGCGACGCGCACAATGCCGCCGACACCGCCGCCGGCGTAACGCGCGAAAGCGCCGCCATCAGCAAGGATGCTGCCGATCACATCGCCTCGGCAGCGCGCGTGGTGGCCGACACGGAACAACGCATCGCCGAGCTGTCGACGATGTCCGAGGAGATCAGCCGCGTCGTGCTGGTCATCAAGGAGATTGCCGACCAGACCAACCTGCTGGCGCTGAATGCCGCCATCGAGGCCGCCCGCGCCGGCGAACAGGGGCGCGGCTTCGCCGTGGTCGCCGACGAAGTGCGCAAGCTCGCCGAACGCACCGGCAACTCGACCCAGGAAATCGCGGCGATGATCCAGCGCATCCAGGACGTGAGCCGGGCGGTCGCCGGCGAGGTCGCGGCCAGCAGCCGGGAGGTCGGCGACGGCGCGAAGAGCGCGCTGCAGGCCGGCGAGGTCGCCATCTCCGTCGAGGAATCCGTCACCCGGGCCGGTCATGCCGTGCAGTTGATCAGTGATGCGCTGGCCGAAAGCAGCGCGGCCACGCGCGATATCGCCAGCAACATGGAGCGGGTAGCCCTGGCTGCCGAGACCGACGCCCGCACGGCGGAACGCTCCGCCGCCGAGGCCAGCGCCGTCGGCGAACTGGCGCACAAGCTGAAGGGTCTCGCCGCCCAGTTCCGGGCCTGATGACCGTCCCGCCGGCGCCGACTTTTCAGGCGCCGGGAGCGAAGGTGGTCACGAAGGCGGCGAACTCTTCCGGCGGCAGCGGCCGGCTGGTCAGGAAGCCCTGGTAGAAATCGCAGCCGCGATTCCGCAGGAAGTCGAGCTGTGCCACGGTTTCGACGCCTTCGGCCAGCACCTTAAGCCGCAGCGTGTGGGCCATGCCGATGATCGTCGCGGTGATTTCCATGTCGTCCTGCAGGCGGGGAATGTCGTCGACGAAGGACTTGTCGATCTTCAGAACATCGAGCGGGAAGCGCTTCAGGTAGGCGAGCGACGAGTAACCGGTGCCGAAATCGTCGATCGCCAGCCGGATGCCGAGCGCGCGCAGCTGGCCGAGCGTGTCCAGCACGCGCGCCTCGTCCTCCATCAGCGTGCTTTCGGTCATCTCCAGTTCCAGGCGTTGCGGCGGAAAACCGGTCTCGGCCAGCACGGCCGCCACGCGCGCGGCGAGGTCGCCGTGCCGCAACTGGCGCGACGAGACATTCACCGCCAGCGTCAGCTCCGGCAGGCCGGCCGCGATCCAGCGCTGGCCCTGGCGGCAGGTTTCGACCAGCACCCATTCGCCGATCGCCTCGATCAGGCCGGACTGTTCGGCGACCGGAATGAAGCGTCCGGGTGGCACCAGCCCCTCTTCCGGGCTTTGCCAGCGCACCAGCGCCTCGGCCCCGACGACGGCCCCGCGGGCAATGTCGAGCTGCGGCTGGAAATGCAGACACAACTCGCCCTGCGCGACCGCGCGGCGCAGGCGCGTCTCCAGTTCGATGCGCTCGCGCGCCGCCTGCGTCAGCGAGTCCGAGAAGAAGCGGTAGTGGCCGCGCCCTTCCGACTTGGCTTGATAAAGCGCCGCGTCGGCGCCCTGCAACAGCGCCGCTTCGCCCTCGCCATGCTCGGGATAGAGGGCGATGCCGACCGAGGCGCCGAGCACGACTTCGTTGCCGTTCGGCAGGCGGAAGGGCTCGCTCAATTCGCGAATCAGATCGTCGGCGAGACGCGCCGCTTCGGCGGGATTCTCGATGTTTTCGATCAGCACGGTGAACTCGTCGCCGCCGAGGCGGCTCACTGTGTCGGCGTTGCGCACGCGGCCGACCAGCCGCGCGGCCACGTCGCACAGCAGCGCATCGCCCATCAGGTGGCCAAAGCTGTCGTTGACATCCTTGAAGCGATCGAGGTCGATCATCAGCAGCGCGAGATGCGAAGCTTCGCGGCGCGCGCGTTGCAGCGCATGTTCGAGGCGCAAATGCAGCATCAGACGGTTGGCCAGGCCGGTGAGATGGTCATGGTGCGCCTGGTGTTCGATGCGCGCCTCCGATTCCTTGATGCGCGAGATGTCGGTATGCAGCGCGACGTAATGCAGCACCTCGTCCGCCTCGTCCTTGACCACGCTGATCGACAGCAGCACCGGAATGATCTGGCCATCCTTGCGCCGGTCGAGGACCTCGCCCTGCCACTGGCCGTGCCGTTTCAGTTCGCGCCACAGCGCGGCATAGAACTCCGGGCTCTGGTGGCCGGATTGCAGGATCTTCGGCGTCTGGCCGAGCAGCTCCACTTCGGCGTAGCCGGTCAGGTGCGTGAAGGCCGCATTGGCGCGCAGGATGCGCTGTTCCCGGTCGGTGATCAGGATGCCTTCGCGGCTGCCGTCGAAGACCGAGGCGGCCAGCAGCAGCTGCTGTCGAACCGGGCCGGCCACGCCGGTGCTGATGCGCCGGGTGATGAAAATGCCGATCAGCATCAGCGCGACCACCAGCAGCAGGATGTAGAACACGCCGCTGGCGATGGCTTCGGAACGTTCGCGTTCCGACAGGCCGACCTGGATGACGCCGACGACCGCATTGTCATAGCCGCCGCGGTAGGCATGGCCGATTTCGCGCACCGGCTCGCCCTGCAACACCAGATGGCGCACCGTACCCCCGGCGGCACCCGACAGCACCTGCTGCGCGGCGGCCAGCGAGGCCGGATCGAGCTGGCTGTCGTTCAGCGCCGGATCGCTGTGGGCGAGCACGCGGCCCTGCGGATCGACGAGCCGCAGATAGCGCAGGCCGGGCTGGGCAGCGCGGATTTCTTCCAGCAGCAGGCGGGCGTGGTATTTCCCGGAAAAGCTGACGCGGCTCACGGCGTTGGCCAGTACCTGGGTGAGCAGCGTCGACAACTTGTCCTCTTCGCGCTCCATGACGCCGCGCAGATACAGGCCGCCCGCCACCAGCACGATCGCCATCAGGCCGAGGATGAGGCCGCCAAACGCCAGCGACAGGCGCCGGTCGACATGCTCCAGGGTCCGCGGATTGACGCTGCCGGCGGACGTTCTCATCGCGTCGTCTGCGGCCGGTTGTCCCACAGCGGCTGTTGCGCGCGCCACGGCTTGCGGAAGGTCTCGGGAATCGGGCCGAGCCAGCCCGGATAGCGGTCGAGCGTTTCGCCGGCGACCGGAAATACCGGTACGAGCAGGTGCTTCGGCACCGGCCTGCCGCGCGCCACGGCATAGGCAGCCTTCAGCGCCTCGGCGCCGAGCGGGCCGCAGAACTGGGCGGCGTCGATGCGCGTCAGCCGCCGCTGGCGAATATTGTCCACCGAGGCCGGGTCGCCGTCGATGGTGGCCACGGCAATTTCGTCGCGGCCCGCGCGGGCCAGCGTGTCGACGACCGCGAGACCGCCACCATCATTGACGGTGAACACCGCGTCGACGCTGCCGCGTTGCGGGAAGTCGCGCAGGATGGCCGCGCCGGCCTTGCGCCCGGCGACCGGCTCGACGGCCTGGTAGGTTTTCAGCACCGTATAGGGCACCTGGTAGTCGCGCAACGCATCGAGGAAGCCGTTGAGCCGCTCGACGGTGGACGACACCAGCGGATATTCGACGATGACCAGGCGCAGCGGGTTGATGCCGGGAAACAGCGCGGCGAGGTATTCGCCGCCAAGGTAGCCGGCCTGGCGGTTATCGGAAGTGATGTAGGCCGCCAGCTGACCGCCGCTGATGTACTGGTCGTAGGCGACCACCGGAATCCCGGCACGATTGGCGGCGCGCAAGGGCTCGGCGAGCGCCGCGTTGTCGGTCGGCTGGACGATGATCACGTCCGGCCGGGACTGCACCGCCGCAAACATCTGCGCGATCTGGCGTTCCACCCCTGCGGCGCCATCGCCGGCGACATGTGCCTCCAGCGCAATGCCGCGCACCCCGTTCGTTTGTGCAGCATGGTTGATCTGCGCCGCCTCGGCTTCCAGCCCCTGGCGCATCGCCACCTGCCCGGGAATGTTCATCGACCAGTAGAGCACGGCCACGCGATAGGGCGCAGCGGCTGTGGACGCCTGCACGCCTGCCGCCAGCAGGGCGGCGAGCAGCAGGCACAACAAACCGAGCAGACGTATTGGCGGAGACAACGACAGCGCCCTGTTCACAAAGGGGCGCTGATAATACCAAAGTGGAAATGTTGCCGTCCCGCCGGCGCCGACTTCCTGCGCACTGGCAAAATAGCACCATGATTCATTTCAACCAGGTCGGCAAACGCTACCCCCCCGACATCACCGCACTCGCCGATATCGGTGCCGAAATCGGCGCCGGCGAGCTGGTCGCCGTGACCGGGCATTCGGGTGCCGGCAAATCGACGCTGCTGCGCCTCATCCCCGCCATCGAGCGGCCGAGCAGCGGTGCGGTGCTGGTGAACGGGCAGAACGTCGGCGTGCTGGGTCGCGGTGCGCTGCCTTTCCTGCGCCGCAATATCGGCCTGGTGTTCCAGGACCAGAAGCTGCTCTTCGACCGCAGCGTCCTCGACAACGTGCTGCTGCCGCTGGATATCGCCGGCTTCCCGCACAAGGAAGCGCACCGCCGCGCCGAAGCCGCGCTCGACAAGGTCGGTTTGGCCAAACGTGCCCGTGCGCGGCCGATCGCCCTGTCGGGTGGCGAGCAGCAGCGCCTGGCCATCGCCCGCGCCGTGGTGCATCGCCCGGCCCTGCTGCTCGCCGACGAGCCGACCGCCTATCTCGACGCCACCACCGCGCATGATGTCGCCCACATCTTTCTGGAATTCCATCGCGTCGGCGTGACGGTCATCGCGGCGACCTACGACGCCGGGCTGTTCCCGGGCGCCCGCACCTTGCGGCTCGACCACGGCAGGCTGCAATGAGGCACTGGCTCAGCGCGCACCGCAAGGCCCTCCGTCAGGCACTGGCGCGCCTTTTCGTCTCCCCGCCGACGATGCTGCTGTCCGTGCTGGGCATCGGCATCGCTCTGGCGCTGCCCGCTGGTGGCTACCAGATGCTCGACCCGGTCGCGGCGCTCGGCCGCGGGGCAGCAGCGACGCCGCAGCTCACGGTGTTCCTCGCGGTCGAGGCCGATCGCGCGACCGCGCTCGCCATCGAGAAACGGCTCCGCGACCGCGGCGACATCGCGCAGACGCGCTTCCTCGCCCGCGAAGACACGCTGGCGCGCATGCAGCAGGACACGGCACTGGCCGACGTCATCGGCGCCCTGCCGCAGAACCCCTTTCCGGATGCCATCGTCGTCTCACCGGCGGACGATAGCGCCGCCGACAGCCTGGCCGCCCTCGAGCAAATCGCCGTCGCAGCCCGCCAGTGGCGCGGCGTCGAACTCGTCCAGATCGACAGCGACTGGGCGCAGCGGCTCGCCGCTTTCGTGCGCCTGGCGCGCACCGGCCTGCTGCTGCTGGCCGTGCTGCTGGGCCTCGGCCTGATCGCGATCACCTTCAACACCATCCGCCTGCAGGTGCTTACCCGCCAGGCCGAAATCGACGTCAGCCGTCTGCTCGGCGCCACCGATGCCTTCATCCGCCGGCCCTTCCTCTGGCACGGCGCCCTGCTCGGCCTGCTGGGCGGCGGCGTCGCGTGGCTGATCGTCGCCGGCGCGCTGCTGTGGCTGCAGGCACCCGTCGCCGAACTCGCCGCCCTCTACGGCCTGCGGATCGAGCTGGCCCCGCCCGGCGCGCGCCCAAGCACCCTGTTGCTCGGCAGTGCCGTCGGGCTCGGCTGGTGCGGCGCCGCGCTGTCGATACGGCAGCATTTGAGCGAATAGGCGCGGATAAAAATCGGCGCCGGCAGGACGGCGTCATTCGCACTTGATCGATATCAAACGCGACAGCAGAACGCATGACGTCTGCGGCATCATGTCGCAGCGTGTAGCCGAAGGCCACACCTAGAATCCCGCGCTCTATTCTTCGTTTCCCGGAGCGCCCCATGTCATACCGACGCATCACCCTTGCCGCAGCCATCGCCGCGCTGCCCTTCTCCGCTTTGGCCGCCGATACAACCTTGTCCGCGGTCGTCGTCAAGGATGTCAAGGAAGATTCGAAGGCTGCGAAGGCCGCTAGCGTCGAGAAATCGAATCTGCAGTCCCTGCGTTCGGCAACCAACGACACGGCTACCCTGTTGCGCGACGTGCCCGGCGTGAGCCTGCAAGGCTCCGGTGGCGTCTCCAGCCTGCCGATCATCCACGGACTCGCCGACGACCGGCTGCGCGTCAAGGTCGATGGCATGGACCTGCTCTCGGCCTGCCCCAACCACATGAACCCCGCGCTGTCCTATCTCGATCCGTCGCAGGTCGAATCGATCAAGGTTTATGCCGGCCTGGCACCCGTCAGCGTGGGCGGTGACAGCATCGGTGGTTCGATCGTCGCCGAAACCGCAGCACCGAAATTCGCGGCGCCCGGTCAGGGCAGCCTGTTGACTGGCGAAGCCGGTGCCTTCTATCGCAGCAACGGCGATGCCGTCGGCGGCAACCTTGCCGTCACTTATGCCACCGAATCCTTCAACATCAGCTACACCGGCGCAATCGCCAAGTCGGACAACTACGATGCCGGCGGTGACTTCAAGCAATCGCTGTATCGTCCCATCGCGGGTGCGGACGCCGGCTACACGGGCCGCCCCGGCCACACGCTGCCGCTCGACGAGGTCGGCTCGACCGCCTACGACACGCGCAACCACACGCTGGGCGTGGCCTTCCGCGGCGGCAACCATCTGTTCGAAGCCAAGTTCGGCTATCAGGACCTGCCCGAGCAACTCTGGCCGAACCAGCGCATGGACATGCTCGCCAACGAACAGAACCGCCTCAACCTGCGTTACCTTGGTGCGATGGACTGGGGCACGCTGGAAGCGCGCCTCTATCACGAAGAAGTCGACCACTTCATGGATTTCGGTGCCGACAAGAAATACTGGTACACCGCCGGCAATCCCAATTACTCGGGTGCTCCCTGCGGCGTGCCCGGTGCCGCCTGTGCCGCCGGCATGCCGATGTACACCGCCAGCAAGAACACCGGCGCGGTCGTCAAGGCCAGCGTCAATCTGTCCCGACAGGAATTGCTGCGCCTCGGTGGCGAATACCAGCGCTATCGCCTCGATGACTGGTGGCCGCCCTCGGGAGGCGGCATGTGGCCCGGCACCTTCTGGAATATCCGGGACGGCGAGCGCGACCGCACCGCCCTGTTCGGCGAATGGGAAAAGCAGCATTCCGTGCAATGGATGACGCTCGCGGGTCTGCGCTACGAACAGGTGAAAATGGATGCCGGCAATGCCGCGGGCTACAACCCTGCCGGCGGCGGCAACCAGGCGCGGGACGCGAACAACTTCAACGCCCGCAGTCACGACAAGACCGACCATAACTGGGACATGACCGTGCTGGCGCGCTACACGCCGAGCGCCACGCAGGACATCGAGTTCGGCTATGCCCACAAGACCCGCTCGCCCAACCTTCACGAACGCTACACCTGGTCGACCTGGACGATGGCCGCGCTGATGGTCAACTGGACTGGCGATGGCAACGGCTACCTGGGCAACCTCGATCTGGAACCGGAGAAGGCCAATACACTCTCCGCGACGTTCGACTGGCACGCCGTCGACCGTAGCTGGGAGTTCAAGGCAACCCCCTACTACACCCGTGTGACCGACTACATCGACGCGATCCGCTGGGATGCCACCACCAATGCGCCGCTGGCCGCCATGCAGACGGGCACATTCGTTCCCGTGCTCAAGTTCATGAACCAGTCGGCGCGCCTTTACGGCCTCGACCTGTCGGGCAAGCTGCCGCTGGGCAAGACCGCTCTCGGCGAGTTCGGGCTCAAGGGCCTGCTCAACTACGCCAGGGGCGAAAACCGCGATACCGGCGACGGGCTCTACAACATCATGCCGCTCAACGCCAGGCTGACCCTGACCCACAAATATGGCGGCTGGGACAACGCCGTCGAACTGGTGATGGTGAAGAGCAAGACCGACGTTTCCGACGTACGCAATGAAATGCATACGCCGGGCTACAGCCTGGTCAATCTGCGCGGCAGCTATTCGTGGAAGCAGGTGCGCATCGATTTTGGCGTCGAAAACCTCTTCGACAAGCTCTACTACCTGCCGCTGGGCGGCGCCTACATCGGTCAGGGCACGACGATGACCATCGGCACCGCAACGACCTTCACGGCACCGGTATGGGGTACGCCGGTCCCCGGCCCCGGCCGCTCGCTCTACGCCGGCATCAACTACAAGTTCTGATTCAAGCGCGGAGCCTTTCCGCGCCCCAATTTCCTTTACGAGTTAACGCCGACCGGCATCCGGTCGGCGTTTTTTTTCTTCAGGCTAGTATTTGGCTGCCTGCCAAACCGCCACGATCTTGATCGATATCAACCGCACTGACAAATATTGTCCGCTCTGCGGCAATTTGTCGCAGGGCAACGCAGGTAGTGCTTCCTAGAATTTCAGCCTTTGCTGATACTTGTAGGGAGACTCTCCATGTCGTTCAAACGCGCCACCCTGGCCGCCGCGCTTGCGGCGATGCCATTCGCCGCCATCGCGGAAGATGCCGTGCTGTCCGAGGTCGTCGTTTCGGCCCCGCAGATGCGCGATCCGCTCGTCGTCACCAACGATCCGAAGGCGCCGCAGGTGCCAGTGCCCGCCAGCGACGGCGCCAGCTTCCTCAAGAACATCCCGGGCTTCAACGTCATCCGCAAGGGCGGCACCGACGGCGACCCCGTGCTGCGCGGCCTCGCCGGCTCGCGCCTCAACGTGCTGCTCGACGGCGCCGAGTTCCACGGCGGCTGC
>CAYNCH010000001.1:18179-27476 GCA_964395815.1 uncultured Methyloversatilis sp. | reverse complement strand
TATGCCCACTCCGTTGATAATCAATCGCCGCTGGATTTTTCTGGCGTTCCTCGTCGCGCTGCATATGGTTTTCCTGCAGGAGCCCGCGACTTCGCTGGGACGTCTGCTATTCCTTGTCCATGTCGGCATTGGCCTGCTCTGGCAACCCTTCGTCCAGCCACGTCGGCAGGTAGGATTCTTCGGAACGGCGGTCGTGATTTTTTCCGCGACTTTGTTCGCCTATTTCCTGAACTGGAGTTTGCTGCTGGCGTGGACGATGCTGCTGATCGGGGTAACTGGCGGCAAGGTGTTTCTTTTCCCCGGGCGGGCTGAGCGGGTATTTCACCTGCTGGGGCTGGGATACCTGACAACCGTCACGCTGGCGCTGGTGTTGCCCCGTTCCCTTGCCTTGCTGAACCTGTCCGAGCCGCTGCTTGAGAACCTGGCGCTGTATGCCGCACCGGCCGCTTTTGTGATCATGGCGCTACTGCCGATGGAACCCGGTCGGACGGAGGAGCGGGCCGAGGTTGTCGATTACATTTACGGGGTATTGGTATTTCTGCTGCTTGCGGTGATTGTGCTGGGCAGCCTCAGTTTCGCGCTGGTCTTCAAAGCGAATTATTCGGAAGCCTTGCTGGTGACACTGGCTTTTGTTTCAGGCATCCTCATGCTGCTGGGGTTTATCTGGAATCCGCGGGCCGGATTCGGCGGGCTGAGCAGCGCCGTTGCCCAACACGTGATGTCGCTCGGCTTGCCGATCGAGGGGTGGCTGGAGTTTCTTTCCGCGCTGTCACGTGATGAAGAGGATCCAGAGCGCTTTCTGGAGCGTGCCTGCCACGAATTACCGAGACGCCTGCCGGGAGTCGTCGGCGTGCATTGGGAAGGTATTGTCACGCAAGGCAGTTGTGGCGACTTGTTGGGGCATCGTGTCGTCTTTACCCGCGAACGCCCGGCCGTGGAGCTTGTGACACGGATTTCCCCGGGCCCGGCGTTGCTCTGGGATTACGATCTGGCGTTGCGTCTGCTGGGTGAGCAATATTTGGGCAAGCGCCGCGCCCAGGAGTTGAAGCGACTGTCCTATGTCGAGGCGATCCATGAGACGGGTGCGCGCTTGACGCATGACGTCAAGAATTTGCTGCAATCCCTCGAAACCTTGTGCGTGGCTGCCCAGCGTGAGGCGGATGTGCCATCGCCCCGTTTCAGTGCCCTGTTGCGGCGCCAGTTACCCGAGATCGCGGCACGTTTGCGCCAGACGCTCGTCAAATTGTCCGCACCCGGCACAGCCGTGCTGACAGAGTCGGAGCCCGCTGCCCTGTGGTTGAATGCGCTGGAGGCCCGATATGACATGTCCTGGATGCACTTTTCAAGTACGGGCGATATCAAGCTTGCGGTAATTCGCTATCCGGCCATGTTTTCGAGCATTGCCGAAAATCTGTTGCAAAACATCATGGACAAACGACCAGAAAATCCCGAACTGCGGTGCGAGGTGTGCCTGGCCTGTCATCCGGACGGCGTAGTGCTAGAGGTGACCGATGATGGCGGCAGTATTCCTGCTGCGGTCACGCAACACTTGCTGCAGCAACATGTGCGCTCGGAAAATGGTCTGGGCATTGGTCTCTACCAGAGCGCGCGTCTGGCAGAAGAGCATGGATACCGGCTGGCTCTCGTGGAAAACCGCGACGGTTGCGTACGCTTCCGGCTGGCTCCGGCCACAGGTTAGTTCACTTTCGGCGGCTTTCGGCCGATCAGCCGATAGACCGTCATTTCGCCCTTACCTTTCAGGTAGATCGTCTGGGGATCATGGAAGTCGAAGCGATCACAGAGGCGCCGCCACGTCGCTGTATCGCACTGAATCATGCCGGGTACGCCTTCGCTGGTGATGCGGCTCGCCATGTTGACCGTATCGCCCCAGAGGTCGTAGATGAATTTCTTCTTGCCAACCACGCCGGCAACGACCGGCCCGGTCCCGATGCCCATGCGCATTTCAAGATGGGATGAGTTGACAGCGAAATCGCGGTGGAGCAATACCTGCATTTCAAGGGCGAGGTCGGCGATGGCGGCGGAGTAGTCGGCATTGTCGGTGTTGATGCCACCCGCCACCATGTACGCATCACCGATCGTCTTGATCTTTTCCAGTCCGTATTTTTCGGCGAGATCGTCGAAGGCAGAGAAAATGCGGTTGAGCATGCTGAACACCTGGTTGGGTGTCATGTTGGCGGCGACATGGGTGAAGTTGACAATATCGGCGAACATCACCGTGGCGTCGGCGAAGCCATCGGCGATCGTTTTTTCGGAGTTCTTCAGGCGGGCCGCCACCGGCTCGGGCAGGATGTTGAGGAGCAGCTTTTCCGAGCGCGACTGCTCTTCTTGCAGCAGCTGGTGCGCTTCTTCGAGACGTGCCTGAGCGCGTTGTTTTTCCAGTACTGAGTAGCGCAGCAGCATGTAGATCATCGTCGAGACGGTGATGAAGTTCAGTGCAAAAAAGATCACGCTGGTGCGCAAGGGCATTTGTCCGGTCGTGCTGACAGTATTGTCGGCCAGTACATAGTCGAAGAAGCCGGACATCACGATCATAAAGGCCCACGCGAAGAACCAGGCGATCGATTCGCGTACGCCAAAGAACAATATCGCACCAACCGGTGCCAACAGCCCCCAGAGTACGATGCCGCTGGCATCGAGAAAATTGCCGATGCTCCACTGCATGACGAACGGAGCAAAAAGAAACAACGACAACTGCGATACCCGGAAGAAATTGAAGTTGCGCGTCAGGATGTAGACCACGACGTTGGCTGCCAGCGTGATCTGGAAAAGATAGGGGTAAGTGACTGGAAATTTCGGGCCTATTGCCCAGTAGATCGACAGCCACAGCATCGTGGCCACGCTGATCAGACCGGTGGCCAGCATCAACAACTGCTTGTTGAGTTGTACGTCGGCGCTGTCGCCCGGTTCGATGCCGGCGCGACGCAGGCGGTCTACGAAACGGTCCCTGGCGGCAGGAGAAGGGGGCATGCGAATTGGCGGCACATGTTCAAGGTTGCCGAGAGTGTCGCAGGAAGGGGGGCAGGCGGTCAAGGCACGCCGTCCCGCCAGCGCCGACTTTTCCCTGCCAGCCTAGGGCAGGCGGCCGGCGGAGATCATGCGGTTGATCAGGACGGTGGCAGGAATCCAGGCGACGATATCGTCAAACTCGCCGCCTGTTGAAGCGGTGTTAGTCGATACGGTTCGGTTGAAATAGTTGGTCGGCCCGTTCTGGTTCGAATCTTCGTCAGCATTTGTTGTGGAGCCATCGGGCAAAGACGTCCCATCTACTGTCGTGCCCCAGCCCAGCTTTCCGTGGGAAAAAATAACAGCGGGAACGCACTGTCCAGCGGTCGTGCAGGAGGCTTGTCCTGCGAAGTAGCTAACGCTCCCGTCTGGATTGCGTGATTGAATGGTGCGATTGGCCACGGTCGTGAGGGTGACTGTCGCATTGGCAAAATCTGGGGTAACGCTGTAGCGTATTAACTTTCCCCAACTGTCTGTCTTAGGGGTTCCCAGGGTAGCCCAGGGAATGAAGCCGGTGCACTCGACATCACTTGAGCCGTCTGTTGCAGAGGTGGCGGGACGAGGAAGGCGGCCATTGATTGCTACAAAGCCATAAATTGCTTCGCTAATAATAGCAATGGATTTTTGTGTTTCGCTGACGTTGAGTGCTTCTCGTTGGGTTGCAATGGGCATGATCATGCCGCCGATCAGCAGGGCGATGATGGCAAGAACCACCGCCATCTCGGTGAGGGTGAAGCCTCGTATGAAAAAAAGCGGTATTGTTGGAAAAGTAGTGTTCACTCTAGCCATGTGGTTATCTGATCCTTGATTTCAATCATTTGTCCCCGGGCGGTGCTGGTGGAACTGGTTACCCTTTCGCCGATCGTAAATCCGAGGCGCAGTTTCTTGAAGTAGGGACGGTAGCATCGGCTGTCCGAGCCGCAGGATTGTCCATCGGGGCAGCGTGGTTCGCCAACTGCACATGCGCCCATTGGCGTGTCGTAAATCGTTGTGCTGTCGGTGACGATTGGTTTGAAACTTGGGTAGAGCAGGCTCATCGGGCGTGTGGTGTTGGCAATGGCGGTGGCGCGTGGCGACAAGTCCTTGGCAGCGGCAATACCGGGGGGCATATTGCCTGGCTCGTAACTTAACTCAAGTCCAAACCAATATGCGTTGTCGTCGATGCGGGTGATTATGCGCGTACCGTTGTACTCGGCGGGAACCGCACCCGTTATGGTGATTGAGTCGCCCGTATTCAAACCATGGTTGGCCGAGGTGACGGTTACCATATCCGTTGCGTCGCTGAAGTCAGCCCAGGTAATGGCGGAAATATAGGGCCCCGGGTTGGGTGTGCCGCTGGGCAGCGTGGCGATGAAATTGTCCGCATCGATACGCGTAACCGTATATTCCCCGTTGTAGCCGATCGGCAGGGCATCCTTGATGACGACGGTATCGCCGGTGTTCAGTCCGTGGCTTGCCGCTGTGACGGACAAGGTTGGGGGCGAGCCGGCGTTAAAGGTTATTGCCGATATGTTGGCGGCTGTATGCGGCTCGATCCAGACTTGAACCTGAATGCCCGTGGTGCCATCCTTTGCATCGGCTGCCGCGGAGCGGCTGCGCGTGACTTCGACTCGTGCGTGGAATTCACGTTTTGCAGGAGCCGTCGCGGCAGGCGAGGTGGCGCCCATGCGATCAAGAGGCGCAACGCCTGTTTGCCTGTAGATCTTATAAGCAGTCGAGCCAGGAATCAGGCTGCTGAATGGTGTATCGACAGTAGCGGTTTTTGTGGCATCGACATAGCTGACAATGGTTCGGGTATCGGATCCTACGTCGATGACGGCTTGTTTGTACATGTTGTCATACCCGGTTGTGTTGGCCAGGATGATGGTGCTTGTCGACGTGGCATTGCTGCTGGTCGTGCCATTGATGGGGTAAGGCAGGGCAACGTCCGGATTGTGCGGAGCAGGACGGGTTGATGCGGCGGCTAGGGTGGGCGTTGCGTTGGGTGGCCAGGCGGATGATGATTGCGGCCAGGAATAGTTCGACGGCCAAGCAAAGCCATGGACGTTGTCTTCCTCCTGAACTTGCGTGACAGAGGGCGTACCGGCATGGCTAGACTCATAGCCCCAATACACGATGCCGACATGGGCATTGCTCGAAAGGTTTTGCGACGCGCCGCAACTGGACAGATAGCACGGGTCGTTGCGACCATTCGATAGCGAAGCGGGTTCTGCAAAGCCCCCATTGCGAACTGTATCGAATTCGACGGCCAGTTTGGGCGGCTGGATATAGGAAGTGACGCCGTTGTTGCCGGAATACCCGAGATGCTGCCGTGCTGCACCGCAAACTGTTGCGTCGTTCTTCTCGCCGTCGATGACGGCAAAGGTGAAGCCTTCGCCTACCTGGCGGATACGAAACCGGAAATAGCTGCGGAAGCCAGAGCCGGCATCGCGGGTTTCCGGTGTCCATGAGCAGGCAAAGAGATTGGCGGCGGCGGCGCCATAGTTCGAGTGGGTGGCGGCGCTGCCCAAAGTCAGGGTGCGCGTCGTGGGGGTGTAGCTGGCGAGTTGTACGGGGGATCCGGCTGAGGTGGCGACACTCGGAGCGACAACGCTAAAGCTCGGGGTGTTGGGGATGCAGCGGACTATGTCTTGGTGGCTGGTTTGACTGGGTGAGATTCTCGACAATGTTCGGGCACCTGAAAAGGGGGCGCCGCTTCCAATAAAGCTGGATAGGTTTTCTTCTTCCAGATAATTGCAGGGAGCTTTCCGTTCATCCACTGTAGTGCGGCTTTGTGGCAACGTTGGCGTAGGTGAAGTGGGGCAGCGTAGCGTGGTAGTGTCACGTTGTCCGGCAAAAATCAATACGCCTGGACAGTCTTCGCTTGTCCCATCGCTTGTTACCGTGAAATCGCCCCCCGTGCTTTTAGCAACGAATAGTTGATCCTTGTAGTGGCTGAAGTAGCCCATTGGGCTGACCGCATTGTCGTAACAGGTGGATGCGGTGGCGATGCCGGTGGCTGGAAAGTCTGTATCCTCAGTATTCGCGGTCAGATCGTTGTCGATATCGTCGTCTGGAATACGCCCGGCGATCTTGCCGCTGGGGGCGGTATAGCCGCTGATGCTATCGGCAACAAAGGTTTTGCCCGGCACGAGAAACTGGTCGCGCAGGCAACCCACCATGCGATCAAGCATGGTGTTGATGTCGTTACGGAAGTGGTTGTTTTTGCGAATGGCCCCAAATAATGTGTCGCTGCTGAGAGAGAGGCCGATGTCGTTGGCCAGAGGGTTCTCGGCTGTCGGAATCTTCCCCTTGGTGCTTAAAGGTTTGGGCTGGCTGCCGGTATCGCCGCTGGCGCCGTTGGTGCTGGTAAAAACCGGTGCAAGCTGGGCAGTATCCAGATAATTGGCAACAACATAGTTGCCGCCGCATTCGGTCGTTATGTCGGTACTTCCGCTTATTGGGCCGCGATCCTGCCCCGTTCGTGGCGCGCCGGGCGAGAAAATGATGGCCACGGGGCGGTCGTAAGCCGATGCGTTTTTGGCAACCAGTGCGCCGCCACTGACCTCGACAAAATCCAGTTGCCCCAGCGTGTCCCAGTTCATTGTTATCGCTGGATCAATGCCAAGGCTTTTGTGTGCGGCAGAAACCGCGTACCAGAGGCATTCCCCATGGCCGTCGCGCAATGGACCGATACCTAGCGTGCGCCATGGAAAGCGACCGATCACGGTATCCGTTGTGGCCGGGAATGACCCGTTAACAAAGCTCATGGCACACCCCTCGGTATTGCAGGCAGGTGTCTGGCTCGTTGGATGAAAACGGCTCGTCCCTACATCGGGCATCGGGAGAAACCCGTACATGGCACTAAGGTCGGGTGGACTATGTGCTGCCTGTTGATCGCGGTATTGCAGTGCATACCCAATCAACGCATCCTTCGCCATCGCTAGCGCCGCTTCCGTCTGGCGCTGCCGCTTTAATTCAATCTCTGCGGGCAACACGCTGTTGATCAGATAGGTCAGCGTGCCCAATACCATGAACACCATGAAGATCAGCAGCGCCGCACCGCGCTGGGGCTGCCGGATGCACCGTCTCGCCATCGCCGACTTTATTGCCGCTTGATGCGGATCTCGCCGCCGGCCAGGCCGCTTTCGGTTTCGCGCGTTGCCCGGTTCAGGGTGACCCCGACCTTGAGGTCGGCCGGTGCTTCGTCACCTGTCGTGAGACGGGCCCGGTCCGGTTGTTGTGTCGAAGTGGCAGCGGTGACGCCGGTGGCGCTTTCACGCTCGTGCTGCGGCTGGCTGTTGACCCATACGGTTGATTTTCCGCTCGAGCGAACGACGACGCCATCGAGACGCATGGTGCCGCCTTCCAGGCTGCGGGTTTCCCTGATGTCGAGTTGGCGCTGGCGCTCGAGATGAACTCGCATCTCAGGTGTCAGGAACAGTCGGCCGAGTGGCGCGGCTTGCGCTGCTACGCTGCCTGCCAGCAAGAGTGCCAATCCGCCAGTTATGAAGGGGGTAGGCTTCATGTCCCCTCCTGCAGGGTGATCCAGTCGATTTCACAGCTGGCCTTCAGGTTGGCGATTTCCTGTGTAGCCCGGTTCGGTATGAGCCTGTCGATTCGGCAGCTTTTCACACTGAAGAGGGCTTCGGTGCGAGCGCTGAGGTCGTCGAAGAGGCCAAGAAGGTCACCTTCGTGGAGGAGAGGCATATCGAGCTTCATCGTGCTGGCAAGAAAACGAAAGCCACCGGTAGCCGGGTTTTTCTCGTCAAGCAGGCGCTGCGGGCTGATTTCGTAGTCGAGGCCGAGGAGCCGGCGTGAACTTTTGATGTGACTCAGGGTTTCGACCCACTCCAGCCGTCGTTCGGGCTGCGTACGCCCCAGACGGATGAGATCCTGATAGCGGGCGATATGGTCACGGATCTCGCGTTCGTCATCGTTTGCCCGGGCCAGGCGTGCCCGGGTTTCGTTTTGCCGGGCCTGCGCTTGAAGGTGATCCCGTTCGGCTTGGTTGAGGTAGTGGATGCCGGCGAATGCCGTGCCAGCGGCCATCAGGATGGCGAGCAGCAGGAGAAGCAGACTGCCGAGCATGGATTTCAGGGAGATGGTCGAAGTATCTGGAGTGGCCATGGCGTCAGAGCTTCCGTGTCAGGCGGAACGAGAATGCCGGCGCTTCCGGCGTGCTTCTTTCATCGCTGCTCTTTAGAGTCTTGCCGGACTGTGTGTCGACCGGGGGTTGCAGGATCAGAACCTGCGTCTCGGGAGCATTGCCGAGATACTTGGTGAAATCGCTGACAAGTGTCAGTTGACCACGCTGGTCGCCGACCATGTCCAGCGGCAAGCGTGCGAACACGTTGGCCAGAGTAACGGGGCCTTGTAATTGAGTCAGCAATGGTGCTTGCCCGGAGGG
Source organism: uncultured Methyloversatilis sp. (assembly GCA_964395815.1). Lineage (GTDB taxonomy): Bacteria > Pseudomonadota > Gammaproteobacteria > Burkholderiales > Rhodocyclaceae > Sulfuricystis. The sequence continues at coordinate 19,063 of CAYNCH010000001.1, read as the reverse complement.
TATCGGCTCGGCTTGCTCGGCAATCTTCCATTCGATCCTTTCGATCGTGATGCCGGGAAACACGTCCAGCGATTGGCTGAGTTGAGTGAGCAGGGGCGCCGGCCCCTGGGCGCGCTTCAAAACGCCGTCGTAGCGATTGACCAACGCTTTCAGATCGCTTGTCGATAAGGGAATTTTCGGCAGTGCCTGCAAGGCGGCATCGTAACGTTGCTGGTCCAGGCGGGTCTGCTGGCTCATCTGTTCGGCCGCATTCCGCAGTCCTAAGATGTCTAGCCCGAGTTTGGCCGCAAACAGCAGGCCACTTGTCAGGATGACGATGCTCGCAGCCTGCAATGCGAAACGCATTTGCCACAGCCGATAAAAGCGGCGTTCCGTGGAGCGGGCGAATTGCTCGGCGGGCGTGCTTTTCGCCAGCAGATGGCAGAACAGTATTTCGGCCTGGGAGTCGGCGAGCGAGGTATGCAAGCCGGCACGCTTGTCTTCCTGAAGCAGGTCGACGAATTCGAAGCGCAGGATGGCCGAATCGCGACAGCGGTCGCGCAATGCGGACAACTGTGACGGGTGCACCAGTACGCGCGTTGCCAGCGGCTTGTCCCGGTCGATCAGACGCTGACTGGACAGATACTGATGCATCTTGGCTGTTTCGATCGATGTCGCGACAGCCGATTCCTGGGGAGAGCCGGTTGCCAATGGCGACAAACGCGAGAAACGCAATTGACGGTCGACGAAAAAGGTCTGGCGCAGACCGCTGCGCGTCTGGGTGATGATCAGTTGCTGGGGTGGGGCGTTTGTGGGTAGCAGGGCGGGTACGAGTTGCGCGACCGTGTAAATACCGACAAGACTGACCTGAGCGTTACGCAAGACATCGAGCCAGGGCTCGAAAT
>CAYNCH010000001.1:16057-18169 GCA_964395815.1 uncultured Methyloversatilis sp. | reverse complement strand
GTCCCGGCGACCAGTTTTCAATCGTCCTAGTGATCGGGCGACTGACAACGGGGTACCGTAAAAAAATTGCGCCAGTTTGCGCTTGAGAATGGCGATGCGGTCCTTGCCGGAGCTATTAGGAATGTCCTCGATCTGGAAACCTTCTTCGACGACATCGGCCAGCAGCATGAACAGGCTGCGTCGGTGATGCACAAGGTAGGCCGCAAAAGCTTGCAGACCCGCTGCATCGGCGATAAAGCTGCCTTCCCGCTCCACATGGCCGCCGGCGATACGGTAGGCCGAAAGGTGTGTGGTGTCGAGGAAGAGGACGCGTCGTTGCAACATGGAGGTCAGAATTTCAACTTGGTAATCGTGTCGTAAATTGGCCCGAGCACCGAGAGCATGACCCAACCGAGGATCAGACCGACAACCATGGTCATGGCCGGCTCGATCATGGCCTGGACGCGTGCGATTGATTCTCTCACGTCACGATTGTAGAAATAACTGACGTTGGTCAGCGCGGTATCCAGCGAGCCGGTGTTCTCGCCAACGCGCAGCATACGGATGACCAGAGGCGGAAACAGGCCGACGTTCTGGAATGCAACCGTAATGTTCTGGCCATCGCTGATCATCTGCTCAACCTGTTCGAGACCTTCGCGGACAACGGCGTTACCAACAATGCCCTGAGTGGTGCGGATCGAGTCGAGCACGGAGATGCCCGAAGCATACATCATGGCAAAAACGGCAGCAAAGCGCGACAGAATGATCTTCTTCAGAATTTCACCGACCCAGGGGAAGGCCAGCTTGGCGGCATCGAATCGGCGTTCGGCCTGCGGGCTGGACTTGACGGCGGCAGCGAGGGCGATGCCAATCAAGATCGGCAGTGCCACCACAACAAACCAGTACTTGATAAAAAAATCCGAGGTGGCAACCAGAATCCGGGTGTGGACAGGTAGCTCTTGCCCCATGTTCGTGATGAACCCCATCATTTGGGGAACGAGATAGAGCATCATGAACAGAATGACCAAGATGACCACCGTGCCCATGAAGGCGGGATACATGAGAAGTTTCTTGGTCTGGGCCGCCAGTTCGTCCTGCCATTTGAGTGATTCGGTCAGGCTGTGCAGCACGTCGGGAAGGTTGCCGGTCTCTTCGCCGGCCATGATCAGGCTGACGAAGACACCATCGAAGACCTTGGGATGGGCGGCCAGCGCTTGCGAGAGTGTCTTGCCGCCTTCGACGCTCTCGATCAGGTCGGCGAGCACTTCGCGAAAGCGGGGGTTGTCGAGGCTGTCGCGCAGGTCGGACAGGCTTTCGATGATGGCAACGCCCGAGCGCGTGAGTTGTTCGAGATGGAAACAGAACGCGATCAACTCGCGCCGGGTGATGCGGACACCGCCAAAACTGCCCTGCTTGACCGGGTCGCCATTGATGAGGTCGAGGTCCATGCGCTTGAGACGCATCTCGAGGTCGACGGCATTGATTGCGTCCATGCGACCGAAGACCATCCGGCCATTGGGATCCATCGCTTTATACGCATAGATGGACATGAGGCTTATATGTGATCGGTCAGGTCGATGACTCGCGCGACTTCGCCGAGCGCGGTTACGCCTTCGAGGACGCGTCTCAGGCCATCCTGGGCGAGCGTACGAAAGCCTTTTTCGAGGGCCATGTTGCGAATTTCGCGGTGCGTGGCGCGCCGCACCACCAGATCGTCGAGGTCGCTGTCCATGCGCAGGATTTCCATGATGGCGATCCGCCCGCGGTAGCCTTGGTAATCGCATTGCTGGCAGCCGGACGGCCGGTAAAGAATCGGCGTCTGTCGTGCCTGTTCGGCACCGAGCAGGCGGATTTCCTCCTTGCTGGCGGGATAGGCTTTGCGGCAGTGCGGACAAAGCTTTCTGACCAGGCGCTGGGCAATGACTCCGATGATGTTGCCGGCCATGATGTCGGGCAGCACGCCGATATCGAGCAAACGCGGGATCGCCCCGAGGGCGGAGTTGGTGTGCAATGTTGAAAACACCTGATGGCCGGTCATCGCGGCGCGGAATGCCATCTCGGCCGTGTCGGCATCGCGTATCTCGCCGACGAGGATGACGTCCGGGTCCTGGCGCATCATCGAGCGGATGCCGT
>CAYNCH010000001.1:2034-15957 GCA_964395815.1 uncultured Methyloversatilis sp. | reverse complement strand
ATCTCGCCGACGAGGATGACGTCCGGGTCCTGGCGCATCATCGAGCGGATGCCGTTGGCGAAGTCGAGCTTGGCCGCCTCGGCCACCGAGGTCTGGCGGATCATCGCCATCGGATATTCGACAGGATCCTCCAGCGTCATGATATTCACGCCCTCTTCGTTGATGTGGTTGAGCATCGAGTAGAGGGTGGTGGTCTTGCCGCTTCCGGTGGGGCCGGTGACGAGGATGATGCCTTCGGGACGCGCCATCATGCGCCGCAGCAACTCCTGCTGCGCGGTGTCGAGGCCGACGCGGTCGAGCGGTACGATGCCCTTTTGGCGATCGAGGATGCGCAATACGATGTTCTCGCCGTGAATGGTCGGTTGCGCGGCGCAGCGGAAATCGACGGCATGTCCGCTGATGTTCATCGAGATACGGCCATCTTGCGGTGCGCGTGTTTCAGCGATGTTCATGCCGCTCATCACCTTGAGACGCACCGCCATGGCGGCCCAATAGGATTTGTGCAGGGCACGGATCTGGCGCAGGATGCCGTCGATACGGTAGCGGATGCGCAGGAAGCTCGCCTCAGGCTCGAAGTGAATGTCGGAGGCGTCGCGCTTGACCGCATCGGTCAGCAGTGCGTCGATCAGGCGTACCACCGGCTGGCTGTACTCGTCGGAAGAGACCGAGAGGCTGCGGAAATCGATTTCGCCGGTCTCGATTTCGTGCAGGATGCCATCGATCGACAGTTCGTAGCCGTAATGCTGATCGATGGCACGGGCGATTTCCGATTCGCCGGCCAGCACGGTGTCGATCAGCAGATCGGGAGAGATCAACGCGCGCAGTTTGTCTTGTGCGACGATATCGTTGGGATCGGCGATGGCGATCGTCAGTCGCCGCTGCTCGGTGTCGTAGTTGAGCGGCAGCAAGCGATGCCGTTTTGCGGCATCGCGTGGCACCATGCGCAAGGCAACCGGATCGACCGTCGCACGGCCGAGGTCGACCGATTTCTGGCCGAGCGATTCGCCCAGTGCATCGCGCAGCGTTGCCTCGGAAACGAAGCCCAGGCTGACCAGCAGCTTGCCGACCGGATGGTTCGACTTCATCTGCTCCAATAGCGCGATGCGCAACTGGTCCTCGCTGATCACGCCTTGCGCGATCAGGACCTGGCCGATAGGCTGGCGGTTGGAGCTGGTGTTCATCCGTGGATTATTTTTGTCTGCTGTTATTTCTGGTGAATGCTCTTGTGTGTCTGTCGCACCCGCATGCGAAAGGATACCCGACTGGCAATGTGTGCCCGGATCAGTCCCGGCGTTCCGCCTGCAAGACCTTCAGTCGCTGCATGACCTGGGTGGTGTCGAACCCGGCCGTGCGCAGCTCTGCAGCGGCAAGCGCCTGATTGTAGTATTGAAGAGCTAGTCCGGCCTTGTGCATCTGGTCAAGGCTGACGGCCAGGTTGAAAAGGTAGTCGGGGTTGGCCGGATCAGTCGCATGCGCCTTGAAATAGGCTTGTTGCGCTTCCGGCCAGCGCTGGTCCTGCGCGTAGATGTTGCCCAGAGCGAAATTGAGATAGGGCGACTCGGGCTGTTCGGCCAGCAAGTTTTTCAGGCGGCTTTCCGTTTGCCGGGGGTCACCGGAAGTTTTGAGCGAAACCAGGCCGGCGAGTGCCAGAGGATCTTTCGGGTTGGCCTCGAGTGCGCGCAGGTAGTACCCTGCTGCATCACCGCTGCGGCTTTCCTGCAAGGCGATGGCCGCCATTCCGTGCAAGGCATCCGCATTGCGGGAGTCGATGTCTAGGGCCCGTTGCCAAGCTACTTGCGCCAAGGCGAACTCGCCCCGATTGAAGGCCTGCCAAGCTTGTTCCAGTGTTGGATCGACGGCTTGCTGTTTGCGGGTGAGACGGATCGGTGATTCGGGTTCGGCAACCGAAGATGGTTGCGGAACTGCGACAGCAGGTTTCCTGGCGATGACCGGCATGTTGGTTTCTGCGCCTGGAGCAGATGCTGCTTGAGAAGAAGAGGGGGCGGCAAAAGTCGGTACTGGCGGGACGGCAGCCTGGGATGTCTCGGCTGTGGTCGGCGCAACAGGTGCTGCTGTTGGTGCAGGGGCAGGAGCCGCGATGGGCGTTGCCGGCACTGCGACAGGCGCAGAAGAAGTGACCGGCGCGTTTAGTGTGACCAAGCCCCCTTTCGGTTGCAGTTCCCACCAGACATAACCACCGATTCCGCCTGCAGCCACAAGTGTCAGCAGTCCAATGATGATAAGAAAATTGCGGCGATTCTCCGGCACGGGCTGTTTTGCTTCGAACAGCAGGCGGGCGTTCGCTCGCGCGGTATCGGCCGCGACATCAGGATGCGTTGGAGCAGTTGCAGGAGGGGATGTGGCGGGAGATGGACGTCGAGCAGTTTGCGCGGGAGCATGCGCCATGAACTGTTCATCGAGCTCTTCAAGACGCTTGGGCAGCTCGGGAAGACGGTCGCCGGCAGTGCCGCTCGTGGCAGCCTGCACGGCAGCGGCCGCCACGCCTGGCCCGGGAGGTCGCTTCTCTTCGTGTGGATGGGGAACGAGTTCAAGTCCAGGTCCAGCGGCCGGTTCCTGCTGGGCGGGCTGCTTTGGTTCAGAAAGCAACTGCTTCTGCTGCTCCGCCTTGCGAAGCGCATCCATCAGCAGGCTCACTGTTGGGCACCCTCAAGGTTGAAGCTTTGCTGACGTGGGCCAATGGTGTTCTTTTCCAGAAAGTCCTTGCCTGGAATTTGACGCATGTAGTCGCGATAATCCCCATGAATGCTTGGATCACGAATTACGACCGGTCGGAGGAAAATAACCAGCTCGGTTTTTTTCTGAACGTCGTTCCGGGAGGTAAAAAAGTTCCCAAGTCCCGGGATTTTGGAAAGCATGGGCACGGCATCCGTGGTATTACTCAATTCATCCGACATCAACCCGCCCATGACAGCTATTTCTCCGTCGATCAATCTCAGCATCGATTCCATTTCGCGGGTCTGAATTTCGGGTACTACGTTTTCGATACCTGCTGGGATGCTCGGGTTCGGATCCCTCTTGCCTTCGCCTTTCAGTCTGGATATTGTTGGACGAACGTTGAGCAGAATCTCGTTGTTTTCATTGATCTGCGGGGTGACGCTCATAACCAGGCCGACCGATACTGAGTTGGGCGTAGTGGTTACCGTCGTTTGACTTGGTCCGCTACTGGTGGTGGTCGTGTCGGCCTTGATAGTGAAATACACAATGTTGTCGACTACCTTGAGCATGGCTGTCTGATTGTTGAGCACACTGATTTTGGGACTGGAAAGAACTCTGACATTTCCAAAGGTTTCAAGCAACTTGAGCGTCGAACTGATGCCAGTACCTGGAGATAAATAGTTCAGCAGGAAGCCGGCAGCGGCGGTTGTGCTGCTGAAACTGGGATTCGCAGGGTTCTGCACCATTGAAAAACCAGCGCTCCCCGTGCGCAGCCTTTGCCAGTTGATACCTTGTTGATATTCATCGTTCAGATTGACCTCGGCAATGGTGGCTTCGATCATCACTTGGCGACGGCTGCTGGAAAGAACTTGATCGAGATATTCCTGAATCTTTTCGTGCTGGCGCGAGGTGGCCCGGACTACAACCACGCCCGCCTCTGGATTGATGATTACGGATGCCGCTTCTCGAAAAGTGGTTTTGCGCGTGACCGTCATGCCGCTTTGCTGAAGCGTTGCCGGATTCGGGCTTGCCGCCAGGTTGGTCGGTGCATTACCTTTGGTCCCGCCGGTTGTCGCTGCTCCTGTTCCGGTGGTAGCTTGCTGATCCTGACGTTCCACGACTGTTTCGCTTGAACCCTCCGGCAGGATCTTGTCGGTTTCCCGCAGGATGTCCTTGATATTTGTCTCGATCGATTCCCAGAAGTTGTTTTTGGCACTGCTACGAACCGTTGTCGATGAGTTGTTGCCGCCTGTCGCGGTGCTGCCAGCTGTCGTAGCCGCTGTTGTTGTGTTCGATGCGATTTGTGTATTGATGGCCACGGTGCCAGAAACTTCTCGTGACATATTTACATAATCCACCTTGTACGTTCGCAAATAGGGCGAGTCAGGCATGACAGCCAAGTTTGGCCCATCCAGTTCCCAGCGCACATCGACCTGTTTCGCGATGCGGGTCAGAAGTTGCTGCAGCGTCTGATCAATCGCATTAAGGGTTACTGTACCTTCGATGCCCGGGTGGATATCGACGTTGAGCTTGGCGTCGCGGGCCAGGGCGAAAAGAAGCTCCTGGACACGCACGTTATTGACCACCACGCTGTAAGTTTCGACTTTGCCGGCGGGCTTCGGCTTAGGCAGGGCCATGGTCTGCTGCACAGGAGCCGGAATGGTCGCCGTCCTGCCGGTACCGACTTTTTCAGTACTCAGGTGGCTGTTACCTGGCGGCTGAATCGGAGCATTGCTACACGCAGAAACGATCAGCGCCAGCATCGCAAAGAGAGTTTGTCTTTTCATGACCATGAGGTGACGAGGCTTGAGAAAGGCTGGATTGATCGTAACACGTGAGGTATTAATTACAACTCTTTGATATTATGTAAAAATAATTTTACTGCTGAGTGTTGCTTGGCGGCATCAGCCGGATCGCCTGGCGGACGTAGGGTTTGTTGCGCTTCAATTCGGCTGGAAGCGCATTCAAGACTTTAACGGCATCCTTGCGGGAAGCATAATCCCCATAAATTACGCCATAGCGGTTTATTTCACCGAAATCGGCTAAATAAACCCGCAGTTGCTTGGAGTCCAAGCCAGCGTGGCGTGCATTGATGATGAATCGTTCCACAAGATCGGGGCGCTGGTCGTCGAGGGTGGCATAAAGTTGTACGAACCAGCGATTGGGGTCGACAGAGTCTATCCATGGCCGGCTTTCAGACAGCATTTGGTCCAGAACACTGGTAGGGATTGCAGGAGTGGGTGAGTCGATGAGGGGATGGGTCGAGGATTCGGTTTCAACTGCCGTGTTGGCTACGTTAGTCGGTGATGATGCTTCGGCGGTCGTTGGAGCTAGTGAGGGTGGTGGCGGGATTGGGGGTGTTGATGGCACTACCTGATCAGGTAGTGCCGTTGGCGAGGGGGGCGGTGGTGGAGAGGATGGCTCGGCTACAGGCAGCAACAGCTTTGCCAGACCGATCAGTGCCAGCGTGGCAAGCGCACCGCCGACCGCCCAGGCCCACCCACCGGGGACGATCCAGTCTTTGCCGCGGTTTCCCGGCGGGGAAAAGTCCGAATCCTTGATGGCCGCCTTCGCTTCACGGATACCTACTTGGTGGGTCCCGGCGGCGAAGGAGGCGAGCAGGGCCTTATCCGCGAGGATGTTGATGCGGCGCGTGAGTCCTGCCGACGCTTTGGCGATAAGCTTGACCGCTGCTGGTGCAAAAACGTTGGGACCGCGGTAACCGGCCGCACGCATGCGGAAATCGAGATACTGGTCGATGTCCTCACGCACCAGTGGCTCAAGATTGAAGTTGTGCGTAATTCGTTCGCGTAGCTGGCGCATGTCGGATCGCGCCAGTGTTTCATTAAGCTCAGGCTGACCGAACAACACCAATTGCAGGAGCTTGTGGCGATTCGATTCGAGGTTCGAAAGCAGGCGGATTTCTTCAAGCGTTTCCATCGGCATCGCGTGGGCCTCGTCGATCAGCACGACAACCTGTTTGCCTTCCGAGTAGAGCCCGACGAGGTGCTCCTGCAGTGCCCGCATGACAGTGGCGGTCCGGCTCTGTTCGGCAACTTCGATACCCAGTTCATCTGCTAACGCATAGAGAATGTCGTCGCGCGACAGTGAGGGATTGGCCAGATAAATCACGACGACACTTTGCGGCAGCCGTTCCATCAGCACCCGGCATAGCATCGTCTTGCCGCTCCCGACTTCACCGCTGATTTTCACGATTCCTTCATCATGGGTGATCGCATAGAGTAGGGCTTCGAGCGTGGCCCCGCGGTTGGCACCAGCAAAGAAGAAATCGGTATGAGGCGTGATGCGGAAGGGGGCTTCGGTCAGACCGTAATGTTCAATGTACATAAGCTTATTCCGACTTTTGGTCAGCATCAGCACGTTCGCGGGCGAGGGCGTCCATGCGGTTGTAGAGCGTCGTGCGGTTAATGCCGAGCTTGCGGGCTGCCAGACTGATATTGCCCTCCGCGAGCCGTCGGGCGGCTTCGATGTAGGCTTCTTCCCAGCATTTCAGGGTGGCATCGAGACTGAATCCATCCCCCGTTTCGGCAAGCTGCCGGCACGCGCTTTCAATCAGAGCCTCGCGTGCCAGGTCGCCTGATGTGTCCGGCAAGGCCGGCAGGGGAGGGAGCTTGGGTGCGGCGGGTAACTCGGGAACGAAGCCCGGATCGAACTCCTCGATGAGATCGGCAGTATCTACCGTCAGACCGGCATGGCGTGTGGCGAGCCGAATGACGATGTTTCGCAGTTCGCGCACATTGCCTGGGAACCCGTAGTTCAGCCAGAGACTTTCGGCGGCTGGCGAGAGACTGAAGGGGGGCTGAAGAAATTGTCCGGCCACTTGGTTTTTGAAGTATTCGAGCAGGCGCAAACGATCTCTACCGAGCTCTCGCAAGGGGGGTACGGAAATCGTGAATACCGATAGGCGATGATAGAGGTCGGCACGGAAGCGTCCGGTACGTACTTCATGTTTCAGATCACGGTTGGTGGCAGCAATGATGCGCGCCCGGGACTGGCGGGTCTGGGTTTCACCGACGCGTTGATATTCACCGTTCTCCAGGACTCGCAACAGCTTGGGTTGCAACTCCAGTGGCAATTCGCCGATTTCGTCGAGCAGCAGAGTGCCTTCCGCTGCCTCCTCGAAATATCCGGCACGGTTGGCATTGGCGCCGGTGAAAGCACCTTTCGCATGTCCGAACAATGCTGCTTCGACGAGGGTCGGGGCGATGGCGGCACACTTCAGTGTCAAATAAGGGAAACCCTTGCGCTGAGACAACTTGTGCAGTGCGGCCGCCGCAAGCTCCTTGCCGCTGCCGGATTCGCCCTCGACCAGAACCGGAAAAGGCGAGTTGGCGTACTGGCGCAGCTGGGAACGAAGTTTATGCATCGTCGGGCTTTCGCCCAGCAGAGCGATATTCGTGTTTCTTTCCGCGGCCGGCATGATGTCCAGCAGGCGCAGCAGCAGGGATCGTAGCTGATCGGGTGCGGCTGGCTTGGCGACGAAGTCGACGGCGCCAAGTGCCCGTGCATGACGAGCATTGGCGCTGTCGTTTTGGCCCGACAATACGACGATGCGCATGTCCGGGGCGCGGGCCAGCAGGTCGCCGATCAGCGCGAAGCCTTCTTGGGGACGATGCGGGTTGGGCGGCAGCCCGAGGTCGATGAGCGCCAGGTCGGGATAAGCAGGCTGCCCTTGAAGCAAACTTGTCGCTTGTTGTCGGCTGCCTGCTGTGATGATCTCGAAATCATCTCGCAGGTAATACTCCAGCGTATCGACGATCAGGGGGTCATCGTCGACGATCAGCAAGAGGGGGTTGTGTAACTCGCTCATCATGCGGGACATACGGAAAGATGTTACCCGATGGGATGGTTATAATGCGCAGCGTTTTTACTTCATAACTGCCCGTGTCTGACGTACCACTCGTCCAGTTGAGCGATCTCAATTTCGCCTATGACAGCCGCGCCATTCTGTCCGGCATCAACATGACCATTCCGCGTGGAAAGGTCGTGGCGATTATGGGGCTTTCGGGGTGCGGCAAGACCACGACATTGAGGCTCATTGGCGGACAGTTGCGTCCCAGTTCCGGTGCAGTGCGCGTGGCGGGCGATGTTGTGCATGAGCTGGACAACGACGGACTCTACCGTTTGCGGCGACGCATGGGCATGTTGTTCCAGTTCGGTGCGCTGTTCACCGATATGTCAGTCTATGACAATGTGGCATTCCAGATGCGCGAGCATACCGATCTCCCAGAGGACATCATTCATGATCTGGTGCTGATGAAGCTGCATGCCGTGGGCCTGCGCGGCGCACATCACCTCATGCCTTCCGAACTTTCCGGCGGCATGGCCCGACGGGTGGCTCTGGCACGGGCAATCGCGCTTGACCCCATGCTGATCATGTACGACGAACCTTTCGCTGGTCTGGATCCAATTTCCCTGTCTATTGTCGGCGAGCTGATTCGCAAGCTCAACGATGCGCTGGGGATCAGCTCGATCGTGGTGACGCATGATGTCCAGGAGTCGTTGAAGATCGTTGATTATGTTTATTTCATGTCCGATGGCAAGGTGGTTGCCGAAGGTACGGCCGACGACATTAAAAACAGTCCTGAACCGTTCGTACATCAATTCGTCTGGGGTGAGGTCGATGGCCCCATGAATTTCCATTATCCGGCGAGTCCCTATGGTGTCGAGTTGATGGAGCAGCCCACCAGACCCAGGAGGTGGTGGTCGTGAGTCCGGTGGAAATGCTGCGTAGTTTGGGGCGTGCCGTTACCGACCGCGTCTGGCGACTCGGGTTTGCCAGCCGCTTCCTGTTGATGACGCTGATGTATTCGGGCATGGCATTCCGGCGTTTGCAACTTACCATCCGGGAAACCTATTTCACGGGCGTTCTCTCGCTGATCATCATCCTCGTGTCCGGCCTCTTCGTCGGCATGGTGTTGGGCCTGCAAGGGTACGATACCTTGCAACGCTACGGCTCCTCCGAGGCGCTGGGTATTCTTGTCGCACTATCCCTGGTGCGCGAACTCGGTCCGGTGGTGGCCGCCTTGCTGTTCGCCAGTCGTGCCGGTTCGGCCATTACTGCAGAAATTGGTTTGATGAAGGCGACCGAGCAACTTTCAGCGATGGAAATGATGGCGGTAAATCCCATTGCACGCGTCGTCGCCCCGCGCTTTTGGGCGGGCGTTATTTCGATGCCGCTGCTGGCGGCGCTGTTTTCGGCAATGGGCGTGCTGGGCGGCTACCTTGTTGGCGTGCAACTGATCGGGGTGGACGAGGGTTCGTTCTGGTCTCAGATGCAGGCCGCCGTGGATTTTCGTCAGGACATCATGAATGGCGTCATCAAAAGCTTCGTGTTTGGCATTATCGTGTCCTGGATCGCGGTATTCGAGGGCTATGACGCGGATCCGACCGCCGAGGGTGTATCGCGTGCCACTACGCGGACCGTGGTGACTTCTTCTTTGGCAATTCTCGCGGCCGACTTCGTCTTGACCGCATTCATGTTCAGGGGACTCTGATGAATCGCGCAGCAATCGATCTCTGGGTAGGCTTCTTCGTCGCGCTGGGCCTGGCGGCTCTGTTGTTTTTGGCGCTCAAAGTGGGAAATCTGGCTTCGTCGGATGTCGGCGACACTTATACGTTGCAGGCGCGCTTTGATAATATCGGTGGCCTGAAGGTGCGGGCGCCCATCAAGAGTGCCGGAGTGGTGGTCGGGCGAGTCGGAGAAATTCGGTTCGATGCGGAAAGTTACACTGCGCTGGTCGCGATGCAGATTGATCAGCGCTACCAGTTTCCGCGAGATACCTTTGCCACGATCAATACCTCCGGTTTGCTGGGTGAGCAATACATCGGGCTCGATGTGGGTGGCGATGAGGAAATGCTCAAAGCCGGAGATGTCATGAAAAAAACGCAGTCGGCGATGGTGCTGGAAAAACTGATCAGCCAGTTCATGTTCAACAAGGCGTCCGAAGGCGAAGATAATAAATGAGCAAGGCAAGTGGCATGAAGCGCAAAAGAGTCGGGGCCGGACTGAAGTCAGTCTTGTGCGTCGTGGCAATGGCTGGGCTGCTTGGCGGGTGTGCCAGTTCCGGCCACCCGAAGGATCCTGTCGAGGGTTTCAACCGTGCGGTATTCGCTTTCAATGAAGGCTTGGACTCAGTCATTTTCAAACCCGTTGCCCAAGGCTACGAGGCCGTGATGCCCGATCCCGTCCGTACGGGAGTGACCAACTTTTTCGGCAACATCGCGGATTTGTTCGTCGGGGTTAATAATTTGCTGCAAGGCAAGCCTGGTCAGGCGGCCAGCGATCTGGGGCGTGTTCTGGTCAATAGCACGATCGGTATCCTGGGTATTTTCGATGTCGCGACCAGCGCCGGTCTTGAGAAGCATGAGGAAGACTTCGGTCAGACCTTCGGGCGCTGGGGGGTTGGTGACGGTGCTTACGTCGTTCTGCCTTTCTTCGGGCCGCGCACGGTCCGCGATACGGCGGGGCTGGTGCTGGACTCGATGACGGATCCCGTTTCCGATATCGACCACGTACCGACGCGAAATACGCTGTTGGCCCTCCGGATTATCGATACTCGCGCAGACCTGCTGCCGGCTGACAAGGTGATCGAGGAGGCGGCGCTCGACAAGTATTCCTACATTCGCGATGGCTACCTGCAACGGCGCCGCAATCTCGTGCATGACGGCAATCCCCCGCGCGAAGAGAACGACTTTTAAGGATCAGAACAATGAAGCGCCTGTTTGGCCTGCTGGGCCTTTGCGTCTCCCTGTTATTTGGCACGGCTGCCAGCGCAGCCGATCTTGCCCCTGATGTGCTGGTCAAGGATGTGACCACTGAAGTGCTGGATCTGGTTCGGCAAGACAAGGATATTCGTAATGGCAATACGCCCAAAGTCCTTGAACTGGTCGAGACGAAGGTGGTGCCGCATTTCAACTTCACTCGCATGACGCGACTCGCGCTGGGGCGGGATGGAAAGCAGGCTTCGCCCGCACAGATGACTTCGCTGGTCGAGGAGTTCAGGACCTTGCTGGTGCGTACATATTCGAAGGCCCTGTCGGAGTATCGCGACCAGGAGATCGTCTACAAGCCACTCAAGATGGCAGCGACAGACGCCGATGTGAAAGTGCGCACGGAGATCCGTCAATCCGGTGGCAAGCCGGTGCAGCTCGACTATTACCTCGAAAAAACTGCCGCGGGCTGGAAGGTCTACGATATGGAGGTTGGAGGAGTCAGTCTGGTGACCAATTATCGTAGTTCCTTCTCCCAGGAAATCAGGGTGAACGGCATCGACGGGCTGATCCGCAGCCTCCAGGCGAAGAACAAGACCGATCCGGCGAAATGAGTGCCGCGATTCAGCAGACTTCCGGGGGCCTGGCCGTAACCGGAAATATGACCATGGAGACGGCAGCCACTCTGCTGGCTTCTGGAATTGAGGCTCTGCGCAGTGGCGATCCGGTTTGTGACCTGGCGGCGGTGGCCCATATCGATTCTTCCGGCCTGGCCGTGTTGTTCGCCTGGCAACGCACTGTCCACGCCCGCGGGCAGTCGCTGCATATTGCGAATCCGCCGGCTGGCTTGATCAGCCTGGCCGAGGTATATGGCGTCACTGAATTGTTGTCCTTGTCCTGATAGGAATATTTCCAATGCTTGACCCACAACAGATCGAGGAATGGATTCGCACTGGTCTCGAATGTGACCGGCTAGCCGTCGATGGCGACGGCCGTCATTTTCAGGCCCTGATCGTCAGCAACACCTTTGCCGGTTTGAGCCGTGTGCAGCGGCAACAGCGCGTCAATGCCATTCTGCGCGCGCATTTCGAGTCCGAAGTCCTGCATGCGCTCTCGATGCAGTGCCTGACCCCGGAAGAAGCTGAAGCGCAGGGATTGCGTGGATAAACTGTTGATCGCAGGCGGCTCGCCGCTGGCCGGCGAAACCGTCATTTCGGGCGCCAAGAATGCCGCCCTCCCGCTTCTCTGCGCAGCATTGCTGACGCGTGAGCCCATGACGCTCACCAACGTACCTGCGCTCAACGATATCGCCACGATGTTGCGGCTGCTCGCACAGATGGGCGTGCGGGTGAGCCGTGATTCAGGAAAAGTCGGTGCTGGCGAGACGGTGACGCTGGATGCCTCCGGGCTCGACAATCCTGTCGCTCCCTACGAGCTGGTCAAGACCATGCGCGCCTCGGTGCTGGTGTTGGGCCCTCTGGCTGCCCGTTGCGGCGAAGCACGGGTTTCATTGCCTGGTGGCTGCGCTATCGGGGCCCGGCCGGTCGATCAGCACATCAAGGGCCTCACCGCCATGGGGGCCGAAATCAGCGTCGAGCAGGGCTATGTACAAGCCCGTACGACGGGTCGTCGTCTCAAGGGGGCGCGTCTGTTCACCGATATGGTGACGGTCACCGGTACCGAAAACCTGATGATGGCGGCCTGCCTTGCAGATGGCGAAACGCTGATCGAGAACGCGGCCCGCGAGCCGGAGGTCGTCGATCTTGCCAACTGCCTGATCGCGATGGGTGCGCGCATCGCAGGCGCAGGTACGGATGTGATACGGATCCAGGGAGTCGAGCGGCTGCATGGCACGACATACCGCATCATGCCCGACCGCATCGAGACGGGTACCTACCTGTGTGCGGCCGCGGCGACCGGAGGTGAGGTCCGACTGACCAACACTTCCGGCTGCTATCTCGATGCCGTCATCGACAAACTGATGGATGCGGGCTGCGCGATTCACGCTGAACGCGACGCCATTCGTCTCAAGGCACCGCCGCGCCTGACTGCCACCAGCATTCGTACCGCTCCCTATCCCGCTTTCCCGACCGACATGCAGGCCCAGTTCATGGCGATCAATGCGGTGGCGGAAGGCACGGCAGTGATTCGCGAAACAATCTTCGAGAATCGTTTCATGCATGCGGTGGAACTGATCCGTCTCGGTGCCGATATCAAGATCGACGGCAATACCGCCTTCGTCAAGGGGGTCGAACGTCTCGACGGGGCTACCGTAATGGCGACGGACCTGCGTGCTTCGGCCGGACTGGTCATCGCCGGGCTGGCAGCCCAGGGTGAAACCCTGGTGGACCGAATCTACCACCTCGATCGTGGCTATGAACGGATGGAAGAGAAGTTGGTTGCGCTGGGGGCGCATGTTCGTCGCGTGGGTGGCGGGTAGAATTACTCTATGAACGGAACCGCTGCATCCATCACCATCGCCCTGTCGAAGGGGCGTATTTTCGAAGAAACGTTACCGCTGCTTGCGGCCGCTGGCATTGTCCCGGATGAAAACCCAGAACAGTCGCGCAAGCTCATCATCGGTACCAATCGCCCGGATGTGCGAGTCGTCATCGTGCGCGCATCCGATGTGCCGACTTACGTCCAATACGGTGCCGCCGATCTTGGCATCGCCGGCAAGGATGTGCTGATCGAGCATGGTGGTGCCGGGCTTTATCAGCCCCTCGACCTGAAAATCGCCAAGTGCCGCATGTGTGTGGCGGTGCCTGCCGGCTTCGACTATGCGGCAGCGGTGCGGCGTGGTGCGCGTCTGCGCGTTGCTACCAAATACATCAGCACGGCGCGCGAATACTTCGCCGGGAAGGGCGTGCATGTCGATTTGATCAAGCTATACGGTTCGATGGAACTCGCTCCGCTTGCCGGGCTGGCGGACGCGATCGTCGACCTCGTTTCTTCCGGAAGTACGCTGAAGGCCAACCATCTGGTCGAAGTCGAGGAAATCATGCCCATCTCCTCGCGTCTCGTCGTCAATCAGGCCAGTCTGAAAATGAAGCGTGGCCTGTTGCAACCCGTGCTCGATGCCATCGAGGGAGCTATCCAGTGAATATCCGTCGCCTTTCGTCGCGCGATCCAGAATTCCTCGCCTCCCTCGATACCCTGCTCGCCTTCGACAACTCGACGGACGAAGCCATCGAGAAGACGGTGGCGGAAGTGCTCACCAGCGTGCGCACGCTCGGCGATGCTGCAGTACTCGACTACACGCGTCGCTTCGACCGCCTCGAAGCGACGGCGATGGCTCAGCTTGAACTTCCGCTGGCCGAACTGAAAGCCGCTTTCGAGCGTTTGCCGGATCAGCAGCGCAGCGCACTGGAGGCTGCCGCCGAACGTATCCGTCTCTATCACGAACGGCAAAAGATCGAGTCATGGGAATATGCCGAAGCCGACGGCACCCGCCTCGGGCAGAAGGTCACCCCGCTCGACCGCGTCGGCCTGTACGTTCCTGGCGGCAAGGCA
>CAYNCH010000001.1:0-2024 GCA_964395815.1 uncultured Methyloversatilis sp. | reverse complement strand
GCTGATGAACGCGATCCCGGCCAAGGTGGCGGGTGTCCGGGAACTGATCATGGTGGTGCCAACGCCAGGTGGCCAGAAGAATGCACTGGTGCTCGCTGCTGCGCATCTCGCAGGCGTCGATCGCGTGTTCGCGATTGGCGGGGCGCAGGCGGTCGCTGCACTTGCCTACGGTACGCAGACCATTCCGCAGGTCGACAAGATCGTCGGTCCGGGCAATGCCTACGTCGCCAGCGCCAAGCGGCGTGTCTTCGGTACCGTCGGTATCGACATGGTCGCGGGCCCCTCGGAAGTGCTTGTCATCGCCGATGGTTCGGGCGATCCCGACTGGACGGCGATCGACTTGTTCGCGCAGGCGGAACACGACGAACTCGCCCAGTCGATCCTGCTCTGCCCGGACACTGCTTATCTCGATCGCGTCACGGCCAGCATTGACCGGTTGTTGCCGACCATGCCCCGGCGTGAAACCATCGCCGCTTCGCTATCCGGGCGCGGGGCGCTGATTCTCGTCAGCGATCTCGACGAGGCGTGCGTCATCGCCAACCGCATCGCGCCGGAGCATCTGGAACTCTCGGTTGCCGATCCGCGCGCACTGCTGCCGAAGATCCGTCATGCCGGGGCGATTTTCATGGGCCATCACTGCTCGGAATCGCTCGGCGATTATTGTGCTGGTCCGAACCACGTATTGCCGACTTCGCGCAGCGCGCGCTTCTCGTCCCCGCTGGGGGTCTATGATTTCCAGAAGCGGTCGAGCATCATTGAGATTTCCGCTGCCGGCGCCCAGACCCTCGGGCCGATCGCCGCGACACTAGCACATGGCGAAGGCTTGACCGCGCATGCCCGTGCGGCGGAACTCAGGCTGGAGTAATTTCCTTTAACGCATCGATCAAGGTTGCGCACTGTTCGTCGGTGCCGACGGTAATGCGCAGGAATTGGTCGATGCGCGGCGCCTTGAAGTGTCGCACGATGATGCCGCGCTGCCGTAGCGCCAGCGCCGACTTTTCGGCATCGTGCGCGGGATGGCGCGCGAAGACGAAGTTGGCTGCGGAAGGCAGTACTTCGAAGCCCAGCCGTTCGAGATCCTCGGTCAGTTGCCTGCGCGTGCGAATCACGGCCTGGCGTGTGCGCTCGAACCATTCGCGATCCTCGATCGCGGCGGTTGCGCCGGCGGTGGCCAGTCGGTCGAGCGGGTAGGAGTTGAAACTGTTCTTCACCCGATCAAGTCCAGCGATCAGGTCGGCATGCCCCACCGCGAAGCCGACACGCAGGCCGGCCAACGAGCGCGATTTCGAAAGCGTATGCACCACCAGGAGATTCGGATGGCGATTGACCAGCGCTACCGCCGATTCCGCACCGAAATCGACGTACGCCTCGTCGATGACCACGACCGAATCGGGGTGGGCGTTCAGCAGGGCATCTATTTCGGCAAGCGGCAGTGCCCGCCCGGTCGGTGCGTTCGGATTGGGCAGGATGATGCCGCCATTCGGAAGCACATAGTCGGCGATGCGTATTCCGAACCCTGCATCGAGAGGCACTGTTCGGTAGCCGATGCCGTAAAGGCCGCAATAAACCGGGTAGAAGCTGTACGTGATGTCCGGGAACAGGAGCGGCCGTTCATGCTTGAGCAGGCCGAGGAAGGCGTGGGCCAGCACCTCGTCCGAGCCGTTGCCGACGAAAACCTGGGCTGGCGCGATATTGCCGAAATAACTGGCGACAGCCTCGCGCAGGCGCGTACTTTCCGGATCGGGATAAAGGCGCAGGGAGTCGGTCGCCGCCTGCCGGATCGCTTCGAGCGCACGCGGACTCGGTCCGTAGGGGTTCTCGTTGGTATTGAGCTTGACGAGATTGGGCAGCTTCGGCTGTTCGCCCGGAACATAGGGTTGCAAGGCGCGGGTGGTGGCGCTCCAGAATCGGCTCATGGCGGGGGTCGGCGGAGATTTGGATGAGGTTTGCCCAAGCGTTGCCGAGGCGACGTGATGGTATCATGGCCCGGCTAACAACCTTCTGGCAGAACCGTGATGGCTACC